>NZ_JAUBPS010000050.1:0-50014 GCF_036700865.1 Microcoleus sp. S13C4 | reverse complement strand
CTTCTTCCTTCTTCCTTCTTCCTTCTTCCTTCTTCCTTCTTCCTTCTTCCTTCTTCCTTCTTCCTTCTTCCTTCAAAAACCGAACTGGGGTAAATCTTCGGTTAACTGAACTTGCAAAATTTGACCGGGTTGAATCGTAGCAGGTTGAGGAGCAGCGACGTAAGTTGTAGCAACACCACCGGCTGCTCCCGCCAACAAACCGATACCGGAAAAGCCGCTCAGCAAGAACAAAGCTAAGCCACCAATACCAGTATTTCGCAACAAACTGCGATCGGAAGGCTGAGCCCGTCGGCCTTCCACGGGTTCCGAGCGAGCCACCAGAGGGATATTGCGGCCGTTGAGACTAATAGCTTCCACTACAAATCTACTGCCGAGGTTAGTCGTTTCAAATCGACCGATGACCGGCGTATTAGCAGGTACGATCGTATTGCCGAGACTGTCGAGAATTCCCCCTTGCAGCAGTAGCACTTCCTCTCGGCTGGGCTTCGCACGGGCAAGCCGCAAAGCCTGAGCACCGGGGTAGAGCAAACTGATCTCCGTGCCCGCCGGCAACAAGACATTCGCCCGAGTCGCAGCCTGCAAAGGAGCATTTGATCCGGCGCGAGGAAGTGGTTCACCAAAAGTAAGCGTCCGCTGTTGAGGTGCAGCAGCAGGCGTTATTTGAGAGGCTAGGCCGGGTACAGCCGCAGCTTGTACAACACGGCGTTCATCAAGGCGAACATTGACTAAAGGCACTCTTAGCGGCCGGATTTGGTCATTTGAAGTTGACCGCGGCGAAAAATTTGTACCGGGATTCGAGGAAGTAGGAGATTCTGGTCGATCGACCTCTGTGGCAGCAGTTGACTTGGGATCTATCGGTCGCTGGTTTTGCCGTACTTGTATTGCAGGCTGGGGTTGAGTTTCGGGAGTTTCCATACTCGTAGTCGGTTCGATCGAAGGTCGTAACACCCAGCGATTTTCTACCCCAATTCTTTGGAATTGCACTTTCCCCCCGCTAAAACCGACTCCGGGAGCCAAATTGACCAGAATTCTCGCCCTTCCCGGTTGAACTTGACTAACCCCCACAGAACGCACTGTGCCTTCTGGGTATAGCTGAGTTGCATCTACTCCGATGTCCGTATTGGGCAAATCCACAGCAATCTGACTGAGATTTAGTAGAGAATACTGGGGCGTCATTCCCTCTGGGAGAGTAATTTCTAGCTGATTTGTCGCCGGATCGAATTTCCAACTGGTGACTGTAGAAGCATTTACTGGCTCCAGTGTTGCGGGCACTGTCGCAACTGCGGCGACGACTGCTAGACTCAGACTCAGTGACTCGATCGCAAACAATCCGGCTGCTAGAGAATTAACAGTCAATTTTTGTAAGTCTTCCCCAAATCTGGTGAGTAATTTTTTGTATGGCATGGCGGCTGGGTGAAATTTTTGATCTGAAATAAATTATGGATGGGAAAATTTTGCCTTCGGATGACGCTGAAAGTTTAGCATTATGGCGATATGAAAAATTTAATTAAATGGAAATTATTGCGATCGCGCTTCGTTCTTAACCACAAGTGGTGTCAGGTTAGACAAGATGAAATAGAATTGCCAAGCGGAGAAATTATAGACGACTTTTTTGTTAATGTCCGACCCAATATCGCCCTAGTCTTTGCCACGACCGAGCAGCAAGAACTTGTATTAGTGCGCCAATACAGGCACGGAGTAGGCGAAATTTTGCTGGAACTGCCTGCTGGATCTTTCAACCCTGCTGAAGAGAGCGGGGAATCGGCAGCAGCCAGAGAACTTGCCGAAGAAACGGGATATGTTGCTGAAGAAATTTTGGAACTAGCAACTTTATATGATAACCCCGTCAAAGACACCAATTCTATCTACCTATACTTTGCTAAAAATGTCAAGCTTGCCAGCAGCAAAATCCAATTAGATATTACCGAAGATATTGAAGTAGTTTTAGTCCCCATTGCCGAAGTTTTTTTGAAAATCAAAAACCGACAAATTTGTGTATCCGGAAGCATCGCAGCTATTTTTTTAGGATTAGAATTTTTGAATAAACAGCGGTAAGGTGCTGTGGAAATGGAACCTTACACGCTGTTTATTGCGCTTTGGTCTTAACGAGAAAGACTCAGAAAATCCAGAGAAGTCAGAGAATTATCAGCGCCAAAAACCTGAGCTAAAACCTGCCCAGTGGCAGCAACTTGCAGCAGTGTGGCATTCGCCGTTGGGTTAATTTGCAAAGCCTCAAAAGTCAAGCCGTCAGCCAGGAAAAACTTGTCAGTTCCTACAGAAAAATTGAGGATAGTATCCATACCACTGTTAGCGTTTAACACAAAGTGATCGTTCCCCATACCCCCAATCAAAGTATCATCTCCGCCATCACCAAACAGCCAGTCATCTCCTGCACCCCCATTGAGAATATCGCGATCTTTCCCTCCGTAAAGAGTGTCCTTACCATCATCACCATTGAGAGTATCTTGACCTTCATTGCCATATAACAGGTCATCGCCACTGCCACCATTAATACAGTCTTGCTGACCGTCTTGGCCCACAGCGCCTCGCAGATTTTCCCCGCGATCGCCACTAATGGTATCGTTACCCTCATCACCACACAAAATATCGCTGCCGGAGTCGCCGTAGATCAAATCATCGCCCGCATCTCCATTTACCAAGTCGTCATCCTTGCCACCACGAAGGGTATCGTTACCAAAACCCCCACTCAGAGAGTCGGAACTCTCACCACCATTGAGAAAATCATTTCCATCTCCTCCAAATAGCAAGTCGCGACCGTCAACATCCGACACTAACTGGTTTTGCAAACCACCATAAAGCGAATCGTCTCCTTCATCGCCGACAATGGTATCGGAACCGAGTTCGCCCCGAATTAAGTCGTTATCTTTGCCACCGTGAATTAAGTCATTACCTTTGCCGGCAAAAATGCTGTCGTTACCGCAACCGCCGCCGATGATATCGCCGCTATCGTTACCGAAAATTAAATCGCCTTCAGAGGTCGCAATTGTGCTACCTGCTGCAGTGCCGTAGTCACCGAGTATGGTGTCGGAACCTTGATTGCCGTAGAGAGTATCCGAGTCAGTTTCGCCAAAAATTTGATCACCCCCTTTGCCTCCAAACACCACATCCGGGCCGTTGCCGCCCACCAGGGTATCGTCTTGTTCTTGGCCGTTCATCAAGTCGTTGCCATCGCCTCCCAACAGCAAATCGAAGCCGTCGGAGTCACTGTCTAGGGAGTTGAGTACGCCACCAAACAAAGAGTCGTCTCCCTTGTCCCCGGAAAGGGTGTCCGGGCCTTTGTCACCCCAAATCAGGTCGTTGTCGATGCCACCATAGGCGATGTCAGGGCCTTTGCCGGAGTAAACGGTGTCGTTGCCTTGAGTGCCGGCAATGGCGTCGCCTGAAGACCCGCCGAAAATCAGGTCGCCGTCGTTGTCGGTCAAGTCGATGTTGTTGCCGTTGTCGCCGACGATCGTGTCGGCACCGCGATCGCCGTACAATGTGTCGGAATTGCGATCACCAAAAATGCGATCGTCTTGTTTGCCGCCAAATACGGCATCGGTTTGTTTGCCGCCGTAAACGATGTCGTTGCCCTTGCCTGCTGCGATGAAGTCTCGCTGTTGGTCGCTGAAGATGATATCGCTGCCACCTTCACCTAAAAGTGTGTCGTCGCCGCCTCTGGAGATTAACAGTTCGTTAGCTTCGTTCCCTGTTAAGGAATCGTTTCCGGGAGTGCCTCTCATCGTGTTTTGGATGTCAATGAGTTGTGCGGCGTCGGAGTCGAAGTTGAGTATTGGGGAAGGCTGGGGTGGGATAAATGTGATGTTCGGTGGCTGGGGCAAGGGGTCGCAACCGCAACCGGTATCCGGTTCGGGCACTGGGCCGAATATAGGCGTTGGTGTTGGTGTTGGTGTGGGAGTTGCAGTTGGTGTTGGTGTTGGTTCCGTCCCTCGTGTTGGAGTTGCAGTTGGTGTTGGTGTTGGTTCCGTCCCTGGTGTTGGTTCCGTCCTTGGCGTTGGAGTTGCACTTGGTGTTGGTGTTGGTTGTGGGACGGGTGGTGTTGGTGTTGGTTGTGGGACGGGTGGTGTTGGTGTTGGTTGTGGGACGGGTGGTGTTGGTGTTGGTTGTGGGACGGGTGGTGTTGGTGTTAGTTCTGGGACGGGTGGTGTTGGTGTTGGTTGTGGGACGGGTGGTGTTGGTGTTAGTTCTGGGACGGGTGTTGGCGTTGGTTGTGGGACGGGTGGTGTTGGTGTTGGTTGTGGGACGGGTGGTGTTGGCGTTGGTGTCGGTTCGTTAACTGGAATGGCTGTTAAAGTAGCGCTGGCGGGGCTGGTAGCACCCTGGTTGTCTGTAGCGCTGTAGGTGAAATTGGCTGTGGTAAAGTTGGCTGTCGATTGGAAAAATAATTGGTTAATGTCAGCAGGTGTCACAATTTGACCAGCGGTGACAATCCGGCCGCCAGTCTCGGGATTGCCTAAAAATATCAGCCCTTCATTGGCTGCTGGGACGGTGTTGATGGTGAAGGATGCGATCGACCCGTCGGGGTCAGTTCCTCCAAGTCCTGCGATCAAGACAGTGCTGCTGGGGGCGATATCAAGATTGACCGGGGCTGCTTCTGGCGGTAGGTTTGGCAGTGGCAGCAGCGCCGATACAGTAGCGCTAGCCGGGCTGGTAGCACCCTGGTTGTCTGTAGCGCTGTAGGTGAAATTGGCTGTGGTAAAGTTGGCTGTCGATTGGAAAAATAATTGGTTAATGTCAGCAGGCGTCAGAATTTGACCAGCGGTGACAACCCGGCCACCAGTCTCGGGATTGCCTAAAAATATCAGCCCTTCATTGGCTGCTGGGACGGTGTTGATCGTGAAAGATGCGATCGACCCGTCGGGGTCGGTTCCTCCAAGTCCTGCGATCGCCACAGCGCTGCTGGGGGCGATTTCGAGGTTGACGTTGTTAGCTGTCGGCGGTAGGTTTGGCAGTGGCAGCAGCGCCGATACAGTAGCGCTAGCCGGGCTGGTAGCACCCTGATTGTCTGTAGCACTGTAGGTGAAATTGGCTGTGGTAAAGTTGGCTGTCGATTGGAAAAATAATTGGTTAATGTCAGCAGGCGTCAGAATTTGACCAGCGGTGACAACCCGGCCACCAGTCTCGGGATTGCCTAAAAATATCAGCCCTTCATTGGCTGCTGGGACGGTGTTGATCGTGAAAGATGCGATCGACCCGTCGGGGTCGGTTCCTCCAAGTCCTGCGATCGCCACAGCGCTGCTGGGGGCGATTTCGAGGTTGACGTTGTTAGCTGTCGGCGGTTGATTGGCGGGAGTCGGAGTCGGTGCGGGAGTCGGAGTCGGAGTCGGGGCAGAGGCGATGCTGGTTGTAACAGTTGCGCCGGGCTCGATGCCGTTATTGTTGCGGGGATTCGGGTCATTCGTGTTTGAGGTACTTCTTGCCGTGTTGCTGACAGTGCCAGTCGCCGGGACTGGGAATCTGACAGTCCGGCTGACGGTCAAGCCGTCAGCTAAGGTGGCAATGGGCGGAAAGCTGACAATGCCTGTGGCTGGGTCGTAAATACCGCCGTTGGATGCTGTAACGCCCGTTAAACCGGGAACGATGGTGTCTGTAACGGTGATGTTGGTGGCGGTAGTGGGCCCTCTGTTTTCGGTGAGAATTGTGTAGGTGACTGTCGATCCTGCCGCCGCAGTAGCGGGCCCGGTTTTGACCGTCACTACATCGGCGCTATCGGTGATCGTGGTGGTGACTCGCGCTTGGGGGCTGCTGCCGTTGTTGTTGGCAGGATTGGGGTCTGGGCTCGTTGAGGTGCTGCTAGCAGTGTTGGCGATCGGGCCGATGGTGGCGGGAACTGCGAAACTGACGGTTCTGTTGGCGCTGGCTGCGCTGGCTAATGCGATCGCTGGCCAAGTCACAATACCTGTAGTTGCCGTGTAAGTTCCGCCCTCGGAGACGCTGACTCCTGTTAAACCCGGAACGATGGTGTCGGCGATCGCCACATTGGTTGCCGCACTCGGCCCACTGTTAGCCGCCGTAATTGTGTAGGTGACTGTCGAGCCTGCCGCCGCAGTAGCGGGCCCGGTTTTGACCGTCACTACATCGGCAATATCGTTCGTGATAGTGGTGGTGACTCGTGCTTCGGGGCTGCTGCCGCTGTTGTTGGCGGGTACGGGATCGATCGTGTTGCTGCTGCTGAATACACTGTTTGTAATAGCGCCGAGTGTAGTTGGGGTCGTAACAGTTACGGTGCGGGTGACGCTGGCCCCAAGAGGTAAATTCGGAATAGTTGGCCAGGTGACCAGTCTCGTTGTCGGGTTGAAAGTGCCGCCGTTGTCGGCACTGCCAAACACTGCCCCTCGGGGCAGTTGGTCTTCAACCAGCACGTTTTCGGCCACGTTCGGGCCGTTATTTACTGTCGTAATTGTGTAAGTAATGCTGCTGCCCGGTGCCGCAGCGGGCGGGCCTTTTTTCGTTGTCGCAACATCTGCTGTAGTAGGCGGCACCTCTATAGTTTGGATAGACAAAGTGCGAACGTCGTGAATATTTGTTGCGTCTCCCGTTGAGCCAGCAAAACCAAATTTGAATGTTTCCGGAATTGGCCCGTTTATTGTCGCTAAATTGTCAATCTTGATAATTGTCTCGCCCACATCTGTAAACGAACCATTATTGTTGAGATCAAAGTTAACAGTGAGACGGTTGGGCGTTGCCGAACTGGGAGGTTCCAAAATAACTTGAACTCTTCTTCTGGCTGGTTCCCGCGTGCTAGTAATGGTGTTGATCGGCGGACTTACGGGGTTGGGAATATTATCTACTCCCCCCGGCAAATAGTTAGAAGTTAAAAACTGATATTGCGTAGCTTCGCTACCTCGAAGCGTTACCGAATCAGGTCTAATTCCCCCCGAAATTCCGCCTACTCGCCCAGAACTTGTAGTTGAGAAATTTCCGAATTCATCCAATCCAATTCCTAAATAACCTCCCCGTAAACCGGACTGATTTGTATCTGCATTTTGGGCGTAGCCGAGAGACCCTCCATAGCCTCCAGCTACTGTTGGCGTCACAGTACCGTCAATTAAAAAGAAACTTATGCCATCCCCTGTCAAATTACTGGGTAAATTCGGACGTACAGTGCCGTTGTAGGCAAATATATCGAAGACTATTTTAAGGCCGCTGCTGACTGGTACCGGATTGTTATAGATGGCAAAAGTAGATTGGTCAAAACTTCTTGAAGTTAATCTCAAAGCCCCGCTACCGGGCGGGTCGATGTTCAAACCCGGAAAACTCTCCGATCCGGTTCCTGATGTTAAAGCTGGAGCGTCTGAGGTGCCGCTGACCCCAGATATCCAAGGCCCTGTTAGATTTACCTCTTGAAAACTTTCGTCAACTAAAGTCACGAGGACAGCGCTGTAAGTTTCCTGCGTTTTTGTTTCAAAAGCTATGGCGGTTTTTACTCGTCCTGCTGTTACATTTAATTGCCAGTTTCCTCCTAATTTTGCACTGCCAATTAGATTGTTGGAAGCCGCTATATTTGCGCCTGTTAATTCTCTTAGCTTCCGCACGAAAGCAATCCCGGATTGTCCAGCCCCAACCCTGCACGCTAGTAATAAAATATCGGCTTTTTCGCTGAAGGCATTGCGCCACTGCTGCAAATGCCGATCGTACTTTGGCAAGTTTTCATCCTTCAGTACAGTTGACCCCAGTTGTAGCGAAGCTTCGTCGCCGTGAGCAACTATCTGAAGGCTAGCAATAAAGCTGCGTTTAGCTAGAATCTCGGTAATTTGTTCTACTCCGTCCCGCGTTCTATCGAGGACAATTATCTCTGTTCCCGGTTTGACTCCGCTGGCAAGATGCTGATAATTATCTACCCTCGGATCTATGCAAACTAAATATTTTTTATGCTCGCTCTTGACGCCAAAACTCGTTTTTTTTAAACAGTCAATATCGATCGCCCTATCGCCCGCTAATGGCCTCCAAATCACAGGAAATTTTATGGATTCTTTGTCGCGCGGAACGCCACTTAATTTTTGAATTTGGCGAGAGTAGTTGCACCCTAATTTTTTCATGAGTTACATAGCTCCTTGACGTGTTTATTGTTAACCTTCAGCGACCGATTTTATTATTAATTGCTACTAGGAAATTTATAATTCCTAATTGATCGGCTTCGCATAATAGTTAACCAGTTCCATTTACGGCGATTATTTTTTAATTGACATCTTCCCAAAGTAGCAGTTAGCTCCATTTACCTGAAAATTAGGCGTTTTTTTAGCCAAGTATGACTGTAGCCAGAATTATTTTAAAATGAAAAAAAGCGGCGCGATGTACGGAAAAACGCCGTGGGTTGGCAGCTTTCTTTGTGAAATACACTTAAAGTTTGTTCATGTTTGTACTGTTAATGGCTTGAGTAATCAGATTTTTAGTAGGACTAAATTCCTGAACAACAACCACTGTTAGGGGAGTAAAACTGCCCAATATTTGTTAATATATTGAGACCCAATAACGTTCTATTTCTGTAGACATAAACTCCTTTTATTGAGGTATCATTAGAAGTAAATTACTTAATAAAAACGTAGTTTTTGGTAGTCGATTGCTCCGAAAGAAAATAAGTCACGAGCTTGATGCTTGTTGATTTTAAACTTTCTTTAAAAGAATCAGGATTAGGAAACTAACCGAATTTAGAAAATATCGTGAAACCCATGGAATTAAATGGGCTTTTATCCTGACGGAGCCAGAGTCAGAAAATCCCGAGCATTCAGAGAATTATGCGGCTCAAAAACCTGAGCAAAAACCTCCCCAGTGGCACCAACTTGCAAGAGTGTGCCATTCGCTGTCGAGTTAATTCGCAAGACCTCAAAACTTAGTCCGTCGGCGAGGACAAACTTATCAGTTCCTACTTCACAATTGAGCAAGGTAGTGACTCGACCCCCCGCCTCACCGGGCGCTGCGACTGTCGAGCAGTTGTGGTTCGTCAAGTCGGGGTCTGGAGTGTGCGATCGGCTCGATACAATGTTGGTGATCCTCGTCAGGGTAGGCGACGGTACAAAGCTGATGGTGGGGCTCTGGTTGGTGCCGATCGCTAAATTCGCGATCACTGGGAAATCGATCGCTCCAGTGGCTAGATTGTAGGTTCCGCCGTCGGACAGGGTGACTCCCCTTAAGCTGGGAATCAGGCTGTCGGTGATGACTACATTGGCAGCGGGACTCGGCTCGTTGTTGCTAGTAGTAATTGTATAAATGAGCATCGCGCCCGCGTTGATGCTCGCTGCCGCCGTTTTTTGGGTGACAACATCGACCACAGCATCGATCGAGGTGGTGACGGTGGCGTTGGGGTTTGTACCGTTGTTGTTGGCCGGAGTCGAGTTGGGAGTGATGGAGATACTTCTGGCCGTGTTGCCGATGGAAGTTAGGGTGGGCGGTACTGTGAAGTCGATCGTCCGGGTGACTGTCTCCGCGTTGGCGATTGCCACGGGTCCGAAGGTGACAATGCCCGCCACAAGATCGTAAGTATTGCCGTCCAATACGGTGACTTTTGTTAAACCCCAAACAATGCTGTCAGTGATGGTCACGTCGGTCGCCGGGTCTTGCCCCCTGGTACTCGTGGTCACTAGGTAGTCTACCCTCGAATCGACGAATAGTACATTTTTTACACTCCGGCTGCCACTCGACTTGGTGGAGAGCAAAAATTCTCTGTGGGGATGCCCAATTCCCCCGCCGCCACGGAGTTTGTGGGACAGGAAATACTCCTGTGTTTTTACTTGTTTTATTTGTTTTTTCTGATGATAAGTTGCTCTTGTTCGGGAGTTTGCGCCCGCAATCCTTGCGCTGGAGTCACCTATTTTTTTAGTTATAATTGGTTTGTGGCAGATGCTTTGCATGGTCAAATTGTTTCACGGATTGTAGATGATGTACCCACTGCTAGATGCTAATTATCACATATGGAAAAGCTGAAATAGCAGAGTAAGAGGCTCTGATTCTTGACTTATAGAAAGAGCAAGAAGCAAATTTTACTCAGCAAAAAGCAGTGCTATCTTGATATTTAATAGCATTGCAAATATCGCCTGCAGAAGCTCTGACAAGTGGGAGTTTAAATCCCGAGCATCTATCGGGTGATTTTTTGCCTTCAGCTTTCTGTTGTGTTAGCGAGTGTATCGGTGACACGCATATCTCTTACACCAGGCACTAGACAATAACACGACTTCTCAAAAATTTACTTAATGAGGTTTTTTGTCATCGTCTAAGGCACTTTATTTGCAGAGAAATTTCAGCATTTATTGACGCAGAAACCGGGTTTGATGGACGAAAAGACTTCGTGACAGCCCTCGCTCCCGGTAAAAAACTAGGTTTCTTTGGTTTTGATGGGCAAGCCCTGTTAACAATAGTAACCCGACCTTAATTAGGGAGTGTTGGCCGTGACATAATTAGGCCAGCAGTACCCAAGGCGTGTCCTTAAATTAAAATATACATACCCTGTATCGACGAGGCGTCTTAAAAATTCATGACTTGCAGTCTGAAGACAGCAATCCTGGTTTGAGACTGTTTTGCTGCGATCGCAAAAACAGATTAGTGTCGCCCACAACTAACTTCTCAAACTGTCAACAAGCGAGTCTTCGAGCAGGTTTCTGTTTAAGGTAAATGCTCGGGACTATTGTTCGTGCAGCATTTTTTAGGATGTTTTGGAGAAACTGGCTTGGAGATTTTCCCATCAGCTACTTGCGATTTTGGTTCGCTAATTTTTTTAACTGCTGGAGTCACGCCCAAGAGACGAGAAACCCAATTTATTCGGAGTTTTCTGGCCACCCAACCAAAATTTATGGTCTAAACTTGGTTTCGGATCGTAAATCCTAAACTAAAAAAACAGCGATCGCAATCCGCCCGTTATGGCAACTGTAACCAAGCAATAATGCTCGATTAGGTTTTAATTGCTGAGTTTTGGCGTGGGTCGTCCAAAACAAGCTTCACCAATAATCCTTACACGTAAGTACATATTAACTCATTGATTACTACATCCGCAAATAGGCATAGATATAAGCATTAATACAAGCTATATCTTTTCTCCGCGAACGTCAAGAGTTCTGGCTTGGTAGTACCGACAATCCTGACAGGGCCCCGAAGGATTGACAGCGCAGCGAATGTAATTAGAGCGGGCGTTATACTCGCAAGTGATATCGCCGATCGAATAACCGAGGCTTTGTATGTAAGTGCGATCGGCAGTTGGTAGTTGAGTTCGCATGGCTCTATTCGCTACCGCAAGCCTAGCCGCTGCAATTCTATCGCGGGCTTGGCTCTGAGCAGAGCGCATCACCCACAAAGACAGCAGCGACGGAGCTAAACCTATGAAAATAATCAGGAGAACAGTTAGCACTTTGTGAGAGCTTATGTGGAGAATATGTTTTTTGATTTAGGCGATCGGCAACAGAAAATTATCTCAGAAACGACGGTTTTAAAGGAGAAAAGTTCCCGAGTAAGTCTCAAACTAAGCCGCCCGTGTGTTAACCGTTAGCTGGCGGGTTCGGAGGGCGATCGCTTTTGGCGCCAGTTTCTTCGTAAAGCGCATCGCCCGGGCCCAACAAAGTCAGAAGCGAAGGTATGGTGTGATATTATGCCCGGTCAATTACCCGCAATAAAATAGTTTGGTAGTGACGAATGCAAGCCCTCATAAAAATCACAGAACTTGGATTCCTCACTACAAACGCGAGCTCGGTTATTTTACATGACTAGATATGAGAAACCGGGTCGAGTTCACAAACAACCAAGCCGGGAAAGGGCGCAGCTATTGTTTAAAAAACCCGGTTTATCTCAAAAACTAAAACGGTTACACTTTAGCAACCTCCCCCGCTAAATCCATCAACGAACCCGCACCTTCCACCTTAGCAACATCTAACAAAGTCTTCAAAACCGAATCGGGATTCAAACTAATCGAATCAATTCCCAACTCAACCAAGAAACGAGCAAACTCAGGATAATCGCTGGGCGCTTGACCGCAAATCCCAATCTTGCGATCGTACTTCTTGGCGGCTTTAATGGCAATTGCTACCATACGCTTGACAGCTTCATTCCGTTCGTCAAAAATGTGCGCGACTAAAGCAGAGTCCCGGTCTAATCCTAATGTTAACTGAGTTAAATCGTTAGAGCCGATCGAGAATCCGTCAAAAACTTGCGCGAATTCGTCAGCAAATATCACATTGCTAGGCAATTCACACATCACATACACTTGCAAGCCGTTCTCGCCCTTAACTAAACCGTTTTTTGCCATCTCGGCTAACACTTTTCGTCCTTCATCGGGGGTGCGACAAAATGGAATCATCGGAATCACATTTGTCAAGCCCATTTCATCCCGAACTCGCTTTAATGCTTTGCATTCCAAAGCGTAAGCTTCGCGGTAATTGGGGTCGTAATAGCGAGAGGCGCCGCGCCACCCGATCATCGGGTTTTCTTCCTTGGGCTCAAACTGCCGTCCTCCCAAAAGATTAGCATATTCGTTGCTCTTGAAATCGCTCATCCGCACGATGACTGGATTGGGATAAAATGCGGCGGCAATTGTAGCTATTCCGTGGGCGAGTTTGTCGGTGAAGAAATCTGGTTTGTGTGGGTAAAGTGCTGTCAGTTCTGCAATCTCTTCTTTTACTGATTCATCTACCAATTCGTCAAAGTGAATTAGTGCCAGCGGGTGTGCTTTAATGTGATTGGCAATGATGAATTCCAGCCGTGCTAAGCCTACGCCGTCGCAAGGAATTGCTGATAAACCAAAGGCTTCTTCTGGATTCCCGACATTCATTAAAATTTGAGTGCGGGTGCGGGGTAAATTCGCGATCGCAGTTTCTTGAATTTCAAAAGGAAGCAAACCGGCATAAACTTTGCCTTCGTCTCCTTCGGAACAAGAAACAGTGATTTCTTGATGGTTTTTCAAGATTTGGGTGGCGTCGCCGGTGCCGACAATGGCGGGAATTCCCATTTCTCGGGCGATGATCGCGGCGTGACAAGTACGGCCGCCGGAATTGGTGACGATCGCACTTGCTTTTTTCATAATCGGTTCCCAATCCGGGTCTGTTTTGTTGGTAACTAAAACTTCTCCTGATTGAAATTCAGCGATTTTGTGCACATCTAAAATCACGCGGGCTTTGCCTTGTCCGATGGATTCGCCAACGGCGCGTCCTTTTGCCAAAATTGCACTGGAACCTTGCAATTTGTAGTTTCGCAAAATTTTAGCAGACTTTTGAGATTGTACCGTTTCGGGTCGCGCTTGGACGATAAACAATTCACCCGTATTGCCGTCTTTCGCCCACTCAATGTCCATCGGGGTATAAGTTCCACGCACTTTAGAGTAGTGTTCTTCTATGACTACTGCCCATTTGGCTAGTTGCAGAATTTCATCATCTTGTATGGCAAATTTATTTTTTTCTGCTGCTATGACGGAGACGTTTTTGGTGTATTTAGAACCGCCGATATCGTACACCATTTTGAGTGTTTTGCTGCCGAGGCGTTTGTCTAAAATCGGGAGAAAACCTTGTTTTAAGGTTGGTTTAAAGACGAAGTATTCGTCGGGGTTGACGGTGCCTTGGACGACGTTTTCGCCTAATCCGTAGGCGGCGGTTACTAATACGGCGTTTTTGAATCCGGTTTCGGTGTCGATGCTGAACATGACGCCGGAGGATGCTAAGTCCGATCGCACCATTTTTTGGACGCCGACTGATAGGGCGACTTCAAAGTGGTCGAAACCTCGCTGTTGGCGGTAGGAAATCGCGCGATCGGTGAATATGGAAGCAAAGCATTTGTGACAGCATTCGAGGACACCAGCGCAAGCTTGGACGTTGAGGTAGGTTTCTTGCTGTCCCGCGAAACTCGCGTCTGGTAAGTCTTCGGCGGTGGCGGAGGAACGCACTGCTACGTCTGTACTGTCGCCGTAGCGATCGCACAATTTCTCGTAAGCATCCGCGATCGCCGCTTGCAGTTCTCGCGGAAACGGTGTGTCCAGAATCAGTGCCCGCGCTTGCTTGCCTTTTTGTCGCAGGTTTTGCAAATCTTCTACGTCTAAATCGGCAAAAATTTCGCGCAATTTAGCTTCTAAACCCGCTGACTGAATGAAGTAGCGGTAAGCGTGTGCTGTAGTTGCAAATCCGTTGGGAACTCTGACTCCTTGCGCGGTTAACTGTTGAATCATTTCGCCTAAAGAAGCATTTTTTCCACCTACTAATGGGATGTCGGCGATGCCGACTTCATCAAACCACAATACTAAGGCTTTTTCTTTGGGAATTAAAACGGGTTTTGGGGCTATCTCTAATTTTTCTATCATTGCTTTTTTCCTCTCAACTTCATCTCAGTTCGGTCAAAGGACAGTAAACAAAATACGGTTTATTTGGAATTGTATTTTTGTTACCAAAATTCTCTGATTTTTTCCTAGGCTGTATCAACCGAGTTTTCGATTGCCTCTATTTAAAGACTATCACTTTTTTGGTAAATAGCAAGACCTATGGAGAAAATTTATTTGATTGCAAAAAGTAAAGAAATCGCAGTAATGAGTTTATGTAAGGTATTATAAAAGAAGTGGTAAAAATATGAATAGTGAAGATAGTTCGCACCGCTTTTTTTGCGTTGAGCGCTCATTGGTGCGGGGATATGGCTTGGATGGTGTTGCTAGGGGAATTGAAGGACAACAAAGGGTGGGGTTCGCTCGCGCGCTCGGCTGCACCCGCCCAATAACGGATACAAGTTTCCTACAGGAGTCGTGAGTCGGCAAAAATTTGAGACTAAGGTTCGACCTTCCCGATTAATCTCTGGAGTAAATCTAAAATCTAAAATCGACTGACCGGGGCGCTAGCCCTAACAACACAACACCAAGCAGCTTAGTTTCCTCCGCAAACTGAACTCCTAAAAACCATAAAATTTTTGCCTCTGATTGCGTGGATCTACTTAGAGCAAAAAAACAGTCGCATAGAGTGGATTGTAATTGTTGAACCACCGAGTTTTTAACTTGGAGTGGCAGGATTTGGGGCGAGGCAATTATTTATATGCTATAATAGTTAGCTCGACTGCCTTATGACAAAAAACAAGGTATATGATATCAGTTTTGAGCTCAGCCGCAAAGCGAAACGGCTTTAAAGTTCTTCTAGTCGAAGACAATCAAGCCGAAGCCGATCTGATCGAAGAATTATTATTAGAAACAAATGTTAGCCGAGCCGAGCCTCAAAGGCTGTCAGTAAACTGTACAGACCGTCTCAGCAAAGCGCAGCAACTTTTGGTCGGTGAACATTTTGATGTGATTTTACTAGACCTTTCGTTGCCCGACAGCCAAGACTTAAGTACAATTGTCAAAATACAAGAATACAGCCTAAATACTCCGATTGTCGTACTGACGGCCCGCAACGATGAAGAGCTTGCCGTGCAGTCAATTCAAGCCGGAGCTCAGGATTATCTAGTCAAGCGAAACATCGACAGCGAAGTGTTAATTCGATCGCTCCGCTACGCAGTCGAGCGCCAGCACAACCAAGAAGCTTTGCGAAAAAGCGAAGAAAAATATCGCTCGGTAGTCGAGAATTCTCTCGTCGGAATTGCGATTATTGCTCCTCCAATTTCCCCCTCAGAACCCGAAAAATGCAAGTGCTTGGAAGTTAACGATGCTTTGTGCGATTTGCTGGGGTATGATCGCCAAGAGTTTTTGCACAACAATTGGGATCAGTGGGGTTTTCCTGATGACTTGCAGGCCAGCTTACAGCCGTTAAAAAAAGTTTTAGCCGGGGAAAGCGAAGGCTATGTTTTAGACAAAAGGTGGCGTAGAAAAGACGGAGAAACAGTTTACACTAGAGTTTCTCTGCGCTGTATTCGCGGTCGCGATGGCTCGATCGATAGGATGATTAAAGTAGTCTTGGATGTGAGCGATCGCTACCATTACGAAGCTCAATTAAAAGCGTCAGAAGAGTTTTTAAATCATACGATTAATGCTACTCCCGATCCAATTTTTGTCAAAGACGAGCAGCACAGGTGGGTCGTATTAAACGACGCTTTTTGCGACTTGATTGGAAAAAGGCGCTCGGAACTCATAGGCAACTCGGGATATGAGTTTTTCCCCCCAGCACAAGCCGATTTGTTTTGGCAACAAGACGAGCAAGTATTGCAAAGAAGCATTCCTGAGCAAACCGAAGAAACTTTTATAGATAGCGTGGGCAAAGAACGCATTCTATCTACTAAAAAAACTGTGTTCACCAAAACCGACGGCACTAAAATGTTGGTCGGGACAATGCGAGATGTGACGGATTACAAGCGCCAGCAAATAGCGTTGCAGGAAAGCGAAGCTCGCTTTCAAATAATGACCGACAACGTGCCGGGAATGATTTATCAGTATCGGCTTTATGTAGATGGTAAAACATCTTTTACTTACGTTTCTTCGGGCAGTTGGCAGATATACAATTTAAAGCCAGAAGAAATAGAAGAAAATGCCGCTTTGGCTTTTGCAACAGTTCACCCAGACGACATCTCAGATTTGCAGCGGTCGATCGCAACTTCAGCGGTGACTCAGCAAGCTTGGCAGCACCAGTGGCGGCAAATTATGCCGGACAAAGTGAAGTGGCTGCAAGGCGCGTCGAGACCGGAAAAACAAGCCAACGGCGATATAGTTTGGGACGGTTTGGTGATGGATGTCACCGAATTAAAACAAACCCAGCAAGACCGCGATCGATTTTTTAATCTCTCGCTGGATTTACTTTGCATTGCAGGTTTTGACGGCTATTTCAAACGCTTAAACCCCGCTTGGTCAAATGTATTCGGTTACAGCAGCGAGGAAATGCTAGCCCAACCTTTGATTGAATTTGTGTATCCAGAAGACCGACCAATAACTCTAGCTGAATTAGAAAAACTTAAAAAAGGCAACCCCGTTATTAGCTTAGAAAATCGCTATATTTGCCAAGATGGTACTTATAAATGGCTGTCGTGGACGGCATCGCCGTTTGCAGAAGAAGGTTTGATTTATGCCGTTGCTCGGGACGTTACATTTAGCAAGCAAGCTGAAGCTGAATTACGCAAGAGCGAAGCCACCAACCGCGCTCTTTTAAATGCGATCCCAGACATGATATTTCGCTGTCGGGCAGACGGCACTTTTGTAGACTTCAAATCTGCCAAATATTTCGAGGATTTCCTACCGCAAAAAAGACTAATCGACCAAAAAGTACAAGACATATTGCCGACTGCTTTTGCTGACAAAATCTTGTCGGGCAATCAACAACCGATCGACACCGACGAGATTGAAGTCGTAGAATATCAAATGCCAGTTAATGGTGAACTCTACGATTTTGAAGCGAGAATTGTTTTCTGCACAGATGACGAAATTATCGCGATAGTCCGCGACATCACGAATCGCAAACGTTTCGAGTCAAAACTCCACAGGCAAGCAGCGGCAATGGCTGCCGCTTCCGAAGGTATCGCTATACTCGATGCCAACGGAGAGTTGATTTATTGCAACGCAGCCCGACTAAAAATTTACGGTTACGACTCTATCGAAGAAGTGTTAGGCAAAAGTTGGCAAGTATTCTACGAAGATGCAGAACTGCAAAGGTTTGAGCAAGAAGTTATGCCCAATTTAGTGAAGAAAGGTTGGTACATGACCGAATCAGTAGGATGCCGCCGCGACGGCTCGAAAGTCCCTATAGATGTATCACTGACAATGCTGGCCGACGGAGAAACTATTTGCGTTGTTCGCGATATTTCCCAAAGAAAACAAGCAGAAGCAGCACTGCGAGAGAGCCAGCGATTCACTCAACAAATTGCTGGGGCAAGTCCTAATATTTTGTATGTTTGTGACTTAATTGAAAAAAAAAATATCTATGCTAACGCTTCTATATACCACATTCTCGGCTATACAGTAGAGGAGATTCAGGCAATGGGGCCGTGGATGATGTCAACTTTAATCCACCCCGAAGATTCAATCAAAATGCCGGATTATTTACTGCAAGTCGAAACAGGCAGCGAAGGGGATATCTTTGAAATAGAATACCGCATTAGGCACAAGGATGGTTCTTGGCGCTGGATGGTTAGCCGAGATACTGTATTTGCGAAAACAGCAGACGGTAAGTTAAAACAAATTCTGGGCACGGGAACTGATATTACAGAAAGCAAGCAAGCAGAAGATGAAATAAAGCTGTTGCTGGCAGCAACTCAAGCCATTAGTCAGTCGGCAGATTTGCATAGTGCCCTCTCAGATATCCTGCGGTTGCTGTGCAATGCGATCGACTGGAATTTTGCGGAAGCTTGGATACCGGCTGCTAACGGTACTTTTTTGGAACACAGCAAAAATTGGTACGCTAGCGATCGCGATTTAGATAGGTTCGGTCACGAAAGTAAAAAAATTAGATTCGCCTCTGGAGTAGGAGTGCCGGGACGGATTTGGTCAACCCGAAATGTAGAATGGATAGAAGATATTTCTATAGCCAATAATCATTTTTTTACCAGAACCAAAATGGCGGCAGCACTCGGATTGAAAAGTTGTTTCGGAGTGCCAATTCGCGCTCGATCAGAGGTGCTGGCAGTTTTAATATTCTGCAAGCGCGACCGATCGATTATGGAACCGCGTATAGTAGAGTTGGTCAAGGCGGTAGCGACTCAGTTGGGCGCTCATATTCAGCGCAAACAAGCCGAAGAAGAATTGCGTAAAAGTGAAGAACGCTGGCAGTTAGTTCTCAAAGGCAATCAAGACGGAATTTGGGATCTGAATCTTCAAACAAATGAAGCTTTTCGATCGGCCCGCTGGCACGAAATTATAGGTTACGCAGAGGGCGAAATAGACAGCACCAACCGCGCATGGATCGATCGCCTCCATGCAGAAGATCGCTCAAGAGTGCAAGCAGCGATCCAAGGTTATCTCGATCGCCAAATCCCGAATTACGCCACGGAATACCGCTTGCAGTGCAAAGACGGCAGCTATAAGTGGGTACTCGCCCGCGCTCAAGCAGTGTGGGACGAAGCCGGAAACCCTCTGCGGATGGTGGGTTCGATGACGGATATCAGCGATCGCAAAGCAGCAGAATTAGCTTTACTGCAGGTCACTCAAGCCGTCGAAAGTACCAGCGACGCGATCGTGATAGCCGACTTGAAAGGGCGGTCTCTTTACCACAATCAAGCCTTCATTCAGCGCTACGGGTACACCGTGGAAGAACTTAACGATATTGGCGATATGGCCGCGCTTTACGTCCGGCATAAAAATTACAAACAAATTTATAAAAGCCTTCGCCAAGGTCGCTCGTGGTGCGGCGAAGTGGCCATGCGAACTAAAAGCTGCGAAGCAGTAACTGCTCTGGTGCGAGCCGATAGCATTCAAGATATTAATGGTAATTCCATCGGCTTAATAGGAGTAATTACAGATATCACCAAACGCAAAGAATCAGAAGTAATTTTGCGCCAAAAATTAAAGCGCGAACAGTTGGTTGTCGCCATGCTGGAACGCATTAGATCTTCTCTCAATCTCGAAGAAATTCTTACTAAAAGTGTCGAAGAAGTGCGGCAGTTTTTGCAAGTAGACCGCACTATTATTTACCAATTCAAGCCGGATTGGAGCGGGTTTATCGCTGTCGAGTCGGTTGCCGAAAATTCCCGACCAATTGTAGGAATGGAAATTTATGACCCCTGTTTTGGGGAAGCCTACGTTACTCTTTACCGAGACGGCAGAATTAGAGCCACAGAAGATGTTTACAATGCCGGTCTGGCAGACTGCCACTTGGCTTTGTTGACTCGGCTCGATGTGAGAGCGAATCTGGTAGTGCCGATTTTGCAAGGCGAAAACTTGTGGGGGCTGTTAATTGCCCACCACTGCACGGGCCCGCGTCTTTGGCAGCAATTCGAGGGAGAGTGCCTAAAACAATTGGGGGTGCAGTTGGCGATCGGCATTCAGCAATCGATGCTATTTGAACAAGCACAAACTGAAATTGCCGATCGCAAACTTGCAGAAACCGCCCTGCAATTAGCTAAAGAAGCCGCCGAATCCGCCAACCGCGCTAAAAGCGACTTTCTCGCTAACATGAGCCACGAATTGCGGACGCCTTTGAACGGAATTTTGGGATACATTCAACTGCTCAAAGTCGATAAAAATTTTACCGCAGATCAGCAGGAAAGTCTTAACAACATTCACCAGTGCGGCAACCACCTGCTGATGCTGATTAATGATGTTTTAGACCTCTCAAAAATCGAAGCTAGTAAAATGGATCTGTCGGTGACAAACGTGCATTTTTCTAGTTTTGTGAAAAGTATTATTGATTTGTTCCAGATGCGCTCTGCTCAAAAAGGAATTCCCTTTAATTACGAGCAGGTTTCAGCGCTTCCAGACGGAATATTGGCAGACGAAAAAAGGTTGCGTCAAGTTTTGATTAATTTGCTCAGCAATGCCGTTAAGTTTACGAACAGCGGCAGCGTTACATTCAAAGTCGGTTATGCAGAAAATTTCTCCGATAACTATCCTCCAACCAACTGCGAAAATTCTAGTTTGACAGCGGAAATTGCCACTCAAACGATCAATTTGACCGCGAATTTAGACGCGCAGCAAATGTCGAACCCGCCGCTGGGAACAACAGAAGCGCGCGAGGTGATAACAGCAGAAAATACCAGCGATCATGCCCTTACCCCTAAAATTCGCTTTCAAATCGAAGATACCGGCATTGGCATCGGGCAGAATAAATTAGAAGAAATATTTTTGCCTTTTCATCAAGTGGGCGATCATAACAATTTCGTCGAAGGTACCGGACTGGGACTTTCCATCAGCCAAAAATTAGTCAAAATGATGGGCAGCCAAATTCGCGTCCAAAGTACCCCCGGCAAAGGCAGCATATTTTGGGTGGATCTAGACTTGCCTGCAGTTGCCCCGTCTTCGGAACTCGCCTCCCGGCAAGAAAAAAGGCAGCTTGTAGGTTTTACTGGCCCCCAGCGGAAAGTGCTAATAGTGGACGATCACGAAGTAAATCGCGCCATGTTGCACAGGCTGCTTTTTCATTTAGGCTTTGAAATTGTAGAAGCTACAGACGGCGAAGACTGCTTGCACAAAGCACAGGAATTTCTACCGGATATAATTTTAATGGATTTGCTGATGCCCGTAATGAACGGTTGGGAAGCTACTAGGCGGCTGCGAGAGTTGCCGGAAGTAAAAGATACTGTTATCCTTGCTTTGTCTGCTAACGTTTACGAGACTACCAAGCAAGAGAGCATACTTGCAGGTTGCGATAATTTTCTCACCAAGCCGATTCAAACTAACGAGCTTTTAGAATTATTGCGCCTGCATTTGAGACTAGAATGGGTTTACGAAGAAAGATCACAAACCAAAAAGCGGACAGATCAAACTGCCAAAGCATCTTCTGAGATTGCTGCTGCTGACTCAACGATGGTGTCTCCTGCCTCAGAGTCAGTCTTGGCGTTGTTAAGATTGGCTGCAATGGGCGATATTGAAGCTATTCTGGAAGAAACTGCTAAACTCGAAGATTCTGACCCGACATTAGTGCCTTTCGTTCATCACCTGCGCCAACTTGCTAAAGGATTTCAGCTCAAGCAAATTCGAGATTTTTTGAAGCAACATTTGTCCTAAAATTGACGGTAGCTAACAGACAACTCAAAATCAGTTAAATCTCGCGCCCAGAGTACCATTCTCAATCAGGGGTTCTGGCCTCCCGGGAAACGACAACTTAATTTGCTTGGACGGCCCGGGCTCGCAGCCGACTCCTTAAAGGGTTATTGCAAATAGAAGCATCTAGGAAGCAACCGGGTTTCTAAAGCCGCCGAAAATTCATTGAATCCGATTTAACGTCACAACCCACAACTCAAAAATCAAAAATTTGAATATTTCCCTTGAATATGAACGATAAGAATTCCGAAAGAAGCATCATACTAATTGTCGATGACAACCAAACAAATCTTGACGTACTTTTCGAGTTGTTAAGGAATTACGGGTTTAAAGTATTAGTGGCTCTAGACGGCGAAAGTGCGATCGAGCAAATTGACTACATCCATCCAGACTTGATTCTTTTGGATATCATGATGCCAGGAATTGACGGTTTTGAAACTTGCCGCCGTTTGAAAGCAGACCCCTCAACGCAAGATATTCCCATCATATTCATGAGCGCCCTTTCCGATACGCCTGATAAAGTAAAAGGCTTTCAGACAGGAGCTGTTGACTACATCACTAAGCCTTTCCAGCACGAAGAAGTTTTGAGCCGGATTCAAACCCACTTGACAATCCGCAGCTTGCAAAAAAAACTCGAAGAAAAAAACCTCGAACTTGCCCACCTCAACCAAAACCTGGAAAGACTTGTTGAACAAAAAACCAAGCAATTAATAAACCAGGAAAAAACAGCCATCATCGGACGTTTGACCCAGGGAATGGTTCACAACCTCAAAAGTCCCCTGCAAGTGATCCAGACTAGCGTCGATTTGATTGAAACAAAAGCCACACAAATTCAAGAAGACTCTCTGTTTAATTATACTAAGTATATTTTTCAAGCTGTCACAAAAATCAATCAGATAATGGATACTCTGATGATGAAAAGCCGAAACGAGCAAAAGCAAGATTTGCACCCGGTGAATATCAACGATTTAGTGCAGAGAGAAATTCAGCTATTGGAAGGGAATCTGTATTTTAAAAATAAGATTAGAAAAAAATACTTTTATGACGAAGAAATTGCCAGTATTCCATTAATTTATTCCTATGTTTCTCAAGTATTTTATAATTTAATTAATAATGCAATGGATGCTATGTGGGAAAAGAAAAGTAGAGAAATAACTATCGTGACTCGGCAAGACGACTCGAACATATACATGGATATTGCAGATACGGGATGCGGCATATCATCTGAAGATTTGTCAAAAATTTTTGACCCTTTTTACACTTCCAAGCCCCCTAAAGGCGAGGAAAAAACCGAAGGCGAACCGACAGGAACAGGTCTAGGACTTTATACTTGTATTGAACTTTTAAAACCTTTTAACGGTGAGATTGCTATTAGCAGCAATGTGGGTCAAGGCAGCGTATTTACAGTTGTGCTGCCCAAACCGCAGAAGAATTGAGCGAGTCAACTGAGTTAAATTGTGTCCGGGTAGACAACCATACTTAAGTTTGTAATTAAATTTGTAGCAAGGAATGCAAGTCTTGGTTCCTCACTCAAGAGAGGACTTACATTGCTCAATACAAATAGGCGCTAATTCCGGGTCATTAACCGAAGACAATCTCAGAGCGGATTTTGTAAATCAACGGTAATTCTCGTAGTTTAGTAGTGATACCCTTTTGAAAAAAAATGCCACTTTAGGCAAGCTTTAAACGGCAATTTATCATCTAAAATTTCACAGGCTATCACTAATGCCAATCTTGATTACTCCGCGCTCTTTTGACTTGCCTCTTGCTATTCCCCTGCCAAAGGTTGTAAATTAAAACAGAGTTGAGTTGCAATATTGGTAAGAGTATGATAGTTTTGGGCCACTAGGTTTGGGGCGAGGCGGAAAACTTGCAGCGAACAACTCAATTCTACAAATAAATCTGCGGGGTCTGCAAGCACACAGCGCACTCTCAAGCGTGCGGTTCAAGTTCCCCAATCATGAGCTAGGTAGCTGCATCCGCTGCTGAGATTTTATAATTACTAAAAAATAGCAAAAGGATAGCAGTGAAAAAAATGCCACTGTACGCAAGAACCAAACGGCGATAGTCATCAGTCATTCCAAATCTCAAATCAAAAATATAAAATATAAAATGGTATGACATCTGTTTTTGAGTCAACTTTAACGCCTGCTTGTTTGAAAATTCTTTTAGTAGAAGACTGTGCAGAGGATGCAGAACTCATTCAAGAACTGCTGTCTGAGCCCCAACGAGGAAAATCAATTGATCTGACCAATGTAGTTCGCCTCCGGGAAGCTATAGAAATTTTAAGCGACAAAATTTTTGATGTGATTTTATTAGATCTTTCACTTCCTGACAGCCTAAAATTTAATACTTTTTTCCGACTTCAAGATTGCGGTATAAATATTCCGATCGTCATTCTGACAGCCGCCGAGGACGAAGAACTAGCCGTCGAGTTAATTGCTGCGGGCGCTCAAGATTATTTGGTGAAAAGACAAGTAGACAGTCGGCTGCTGTTGCGGACGCTCAGGTGCGCGATCGCCCGCCAGAAACGGCAAGCAGAATGGCAAAAAAGTCAAGAAAAATACCACCAGGTTGTTGGCAATATCAAAGAAGTCGTTTTTGAAACAAATACTGCTGGCAATTGGACTTTTCTCAATCCGGCTTGGACGGAAGTTACCGGATTTACCGTTGATGAAAGCTTAGGAACTTCCTGTTTGAGTTACATTCATTCTGAGGATCAAGACCAATATTTAAATTTGTTTAGAGGCCGGAGACCAAATCAAGAAATATCCTGTTGTTACGAAAGTCGGTATGTTACCAAAAATGGGGAAATTCGCTGGGTGGAAGTGCAAGAATTTTTTATTTTTGGCTGGAACGGCGAGGCGCAGGGGACGACAGGAACTATCAATGATATTACAGATAAAGTTTTAGCACTTTCCGAACTAGAAGCTAGTAAAAAGTTTTTGAATTATACAATCGATGCAGTTGCAGACCCACTTTTTGTCAAGGATGAACAGCACCGTTGGATACTGTTAAATGATGCTTTTTGCAAGCTGATCGGGAAGCAGCGCGAGGCACTACTGGGCAAATCGGATTATGACTTTTTCCCAAAACAAGAAGCTGAGATTTTTTGGCATACTGACCAACAAGTGTTTAGGACGGGGCAAGGAAACGAGAGTGAGGAAATATTTACGGACGCCCACGGTACAAAGCACATTCTGTCTACTAAAAAAGCTGTCTTTGAAAATACCGAGGGCAGTAAAATTCTCGTGGGAATAATTCGAGATATCACTGAGGATAGGCGCAAACAATTAGCGCAGCAAGAAAGCGAAGCTAGACTGCGACAACTTGCTGCCAATTTGCCGGGAATAATTTATCAATTTCGTCTCTCAAGCGACGGTCAAAAAAGTTTTCCTTACATTTCTTCGGGCAGCCGCGATTTATATGAATTGGAACCTGAAAATATTCAGCAAAATCCCCAACTATTTTTTAGTTGTATTCATCCAGACGACCGCCAAAGATTTGAAGAATCTATTGCTGTTTCTGCGGCGAATATGCAGCCCTGGCAGCAGGAATGGCGCGCGATTGTGCCGTCGGGAAAAATTAAGTGGCTGCAAGGGGTTTCGAGACCGGAACGAGTTGATGATCCCACAGAAATAGGGCAGGAAGGCGATATAGTTTGGGAAGGCATGGTGCTGGATATTACTGATTTAAAACAGACCGAAGCAGCTTTACGGGAGAGTGAAGCCAGATTTCGCTCGCTCGTTGAGAATATCCCCGGCGCTATCTGCCGCAGCTTGTATGATGCTGATGGGACGATGGTATTTATTAGCGATGAAATTAAGGCAATTAGTGGTTATCCTGCCGAGGATTTTATTGGCAAAAACCGCTGGAATTTTACTAGCATTATCCATGAGGCCGACCACGAAATGGTCGATCGACAAATCAGGGCAGCAGTAGAGTCGAAACAGCCGTATAATCTAGAATACCGGATTGTTTGCGCTGACGGCGCGGTGCGGTGGATGTCGGAAAGAGGTAGACCAACTTACAATCTAGAAGGGCTAGTTTTGTGGCTCGACAGAGCGATTTTTGATATTACCGATCGCAAACAAGCCGAACTGACTCTGTGCCTGGTAACTCAAGCTGTAGACAGCGCTAGTGATGCGATCGCGATCGCAGATTTGGACGGTTATTCCGTTTATCACAATCAAGCATTTATTCAGCGCTACGGCTATACAGTTGAGGAACTAAATAATGCCGGTGGCCCAGCAGTAATGTACCCAAAATCTCAAGATTTGAGAAAGTTATTTAGGGTGATGCGGAAAGGTTTTTCCTGGGAAAGTGAAATAGAAATTAAGAGTAAAAATGGCGACATTAGAGAAACTTTTTTGCGAGCTAACTGCATTAAAGATAGCGCTATTCAACCGATAGGAATGATAGCCATAATTGCCGACCTCACAGAAATAAAACGCACCGAATCGGCATTAAAACTCAGTCAAGAGCGATTGCAGTTGGCGGTTTCAGGCAGCTCTTTGGGGCTGTGGGATTGGAATATAGCTACGGGCGAAACTTATTTCGACTTTTATTGGAAATCAATGCTAGGCTATGCAGAAACCGAAATTGAAAATAACCTCAAAGGTTGGGAAAGGTTGCTGCATCCAGAAGACCGAGTGAAGGTAATGGAATGTTTAAATTCCTATTTGGAAGGTGAGACTGATATCTATGAAGTTGAATTTCGGATGCTCAACAAAGCGGGCAATTGGCAGTGGATTCTGGCGATGGGCAAGGTAGTCGAGTACGATGAATGGGGTGCGCCGTTGCGGATAACAGGCACTCATAAAGATATCAGCGCCCGCGTTGCAGCAGAAGCCGAAAAAACGCAGTTGATCGCATCTCTGCAACAACTGGCCGAACAGTTGCAAGCAGCGCAAAAAATAGCCCGCATCGGCAATTGGGAATCCGATAGGGAGACAGGAATTATTACTTGGTCGGAAGAACTGTTTCGAGTTTACGGTCGAGAATTGAATCGGCCGCCCACAATGGAAGAACTTTTAGAGCAAATTCATCCCGATGACAAAGAAAGGTTTTCACAAGTTGTGCAAAAGGCAGTGACTGAAGGGACAGCTTACGACATCGACCACCGCATCTATGTTCCATCAGGAGAAATCAGGCACGTTAACGCTAAAGGACAATCTGTTAAAAATGAGTTGGGTCAGGTGGTGAGGCTGTTTGGCACGGCAATGGACATTACCCATCGCAAAAAAGCCGAAACTGCTTTGCAAGAAAGTGAACAGCGATTTCGAGCTGTATTTGAACAAGCGGCGATCGGCATTGTTAAAGTGTGGCCAGACGGTCAATTTTTGAATGCAAATCAAGGCTTTTGCAATATTGTCGGATACTCCGAATTGGAACTGAAAGCGCGAAATGTTGGAGATATTTC
This sequence comes from Microcoleus sp. S13C4, assembly GCF_036700865.1. Taxonomy (NCBI): domain Bacteria; kingdom Bacillati; phylum Cyanobacteriota; class Cyanophyceae; order Oscillatoriales; family Microcoleaceae; genus Microcoleus; species Microcoleus sp. S13C4. The sequence goes on along the minus strand of NZ_JAUBPS010000050.1, from coordinate 23,015 downwards.
TCACCCCGAAGATGTAGCAGCCGATGTCGAGTCGCGCGACAGACTGTTAGCTGGGGAAATTTTTAATTATTCCCTTGAAAAACGCTTTATTCGCAAAGAAGGTTCATTTGTTTGGACTAATATGACTGTATCATTAGTGCGGGATGGGTTTGGGGAACCTAGCTATGTAATTGCTGTGATTGAAGATATTAGCACTCGCCAACTTGCCGAAGCTATCTTGCGCCAGCAATTAAAGCGGGAACGCCTGGTGGTAGCGATGCTGGAACGCATTCGCTCTTCTCTAAATTTAGAAGAAATCTTGACAAAAACTGTTGCTGAAGTACGGCAATTTTTGCAAACAGATCGGACAGTTATTTATCAGTTTAATCCCGATTGGAGCGGTTTTGTAAATGTCGAGTCGGTGGGGATAAATTGGCTGGCTATTCAGGGAATAACTATTAACGATTCCTGCTTTGAAGACAGCTATGCTTCTGCTTACGAACACGGTCGTGCTGTAGCTGTCGATGATATTTACCAAGCTAATTTTTCCGAGTGCTACATTAATTTATTAAGTCAATTTCAGGTGCGAGCTAATTTGGTAGTGCCAATTTTGCAAAGCGACAAGTTGTGGGGGCTATTGATTGCCCACGAGTGCGCGGGCCCCCGCCACTGGCTGGAAATTGAGGTCGAGTGTCTCAAACAAATTAGCGTGCAGTTGGCGATCGCTATCCAGCAATCGATGCTGTTTGAGCAAGCACAAATTGAAATTGCCGATCGCAAACAAGCCGAGTCAGCTTTGCAGGAATCAGAAGCACGAGAACGTTCAAAAGCCTTAGAGTTAGAAGCAGCTATTAACAAACTCAGAACTACTCAAGCTCAGCTCGTTCAAAATGAAAAAATGGTGAGTTTGGGTCAGTTAGTTGCTGGTGTTGCTCACGAAATTAATAACCCTGTTAGCTTTATTCACTGCAATCTCACTCCGGCTCGCAATTACACTTTAGATTTGCTGGAGTTGATTAAAGTGTACCAGCATTACTGTTCTAATCCTCCGGCCCCAGTCTTGGATAAAATTAATGAAATAGACTTGGATTATATTGCTGAGGATTTCCCCAGATTGTTTAATTCGATGCAAGTAGGAACCGAGCGAATTGTCGAGATCGTGAAATCATTGCGTAACTTTTCGCGATTGGACGAGTCCGCTGGGAAGTCTGTCAACATTCACGAGGGAATTGATAGCACTTTAATGATTTTGCAAAATCGGTTAAAATCTCACAGCAGTCATGGAGAAATTCAGATAGTTAAAGATTACCAAATATTGCCACAAATTGAATGTTTTCCGGGCGAGTTGAATCAGGTATTTATGAATATTTTAATTAATGCGATCGATGCTTTGGAAGAACGGGACAAGCAGCGTCCGATCGAGGAGTGCGATCGACATCCCAGCACGATCGCTATTCGCAGTTATCAGGCTGGTGCGGGCTTCGTAGCAGTATCTATTGCGGATAACGGGCGGGGGATACCGGAGTCGGTGCGATCGAGGCTGTTTGACCCGTTTTTCACGACTAAACCTGTGGGCAAGGGCACGGGTTTGGGATTGTCGATTTCTCACTCGATTATAGTCGATCGCCACGGCGGCAGATTGAGTTGTACTTCGACACCAGGTGAGGGAGCGGAGTTTTTGATTGAAATTCCAGTACGACCGAATTTAACAGGTAGGAATTCAAATTTGGGGCAATAAATTAGCAATTAGTAATTGGAAATTAGGAAGCGGAAATGGCTAATATTAAATACTGTAACATCGGAATTATACCCTGCAAGCGAGCATTATCTTTGCTCCGGGTCACTCGATCGCATCCCGCTGACACTGCACTCAAAAAATTATTATTCCGATGCTAACGTCAACAATATGAGTTATGAGTTGTGAGTGAAAAATCAAACACCATCTTACTAATTACCAATTACCTTCAAATTTTACATAAAAATCGGGGAAGATTCCGAGTTACTGGTGGCGTGACAAATACGATTTTTGCCTTCGGTTTTGGCTTGATAAAGGGCGCTGTCAGCGCTGCGAATTAGGGTGTTGGGAGATTCCTGGGCAGAAGGAATCGCTGTCCCAATGCCGCAACTGAGGGTAACGTAGGGGCCGATCGACGATCGCGCGTGGGGCAGTTTCAAGCTGGCTATGCCGTCGCAAATTTTCCGGGCGACAGCGTTTGCCCCTTCGGCGCTAGTGTTGGGCAGCACTAGGGCAAATTCTTCGCCACCGTAGCGGGCAGTCAAATCCCCAGCCCGGTTGGTTCCTCTGGCGATCGCCCCGGCAACTTGGCGCAAACAATCGTCCCCGCCGAGATGCCCATAAAACTCGTTGTAAAGTTTAAAAAAATCGATGTCAAACATAATTAAAGACAGCGGCAGTTCTTCTCTGGCCAATCTGCGCCACTCTAAGCTCAAAACGCGATCAAACTGGCGGCGATTGGCAATGCCAGTCAGTCCGTCAGTAGTTGCCAGTTGCTGCAATTTTTGATTCGCTATTGCTAGCTTGCGGTAAAGTTGAGATTGTTCGATCGCGATCGCCACTTGATTTGCCAAGTGCTGTAAGAAATCTATTTCCCACTGCTGCCATTCCCTGACACCGCTGCAATTGTATGCTGTCAGCATTCCCCACAAAATATTGCCATTTTCTGCGATCGAATCCGGCAAATTTTTACCCTGCGCCTGCGGTTTGCCACTCGCCTGGTTCCAGATATAATTTTCCGCTGCCTCTTGATTTTTATCGACTTCCCAAACAGTAGCTTCTTGTGTTTCTTTTGCCGTTTCCCAGTCGCCTGATTGCCAAATTGGCACGCTGATAACTGCTGCAATTTCACAATCTGCCAGCAATTCTTTGCAACTGCCAGCCAAGGGGGCAGTGCTGACATCTGCTATTGCTTGTACCGACTGTGATTCGACTAAAACAAAGCATGACACCGCCAAAGCAGCACTAATATTTTGGTTTTCAATATAACCTTCTGGCAAACCGTCACCGGCGACGATCGCACCTTTTTGCTCTTCCCCGTCCAATTGAGACACCCACTCCTGACAGCGATAAATTAAAACGCGGTCTGTTTGGAGAAATTGGCGCACTTCTGCAACGGTACTTTGGAGAATGCTTGCTGGATCTATTGACGATCGAATATTTTCGATCATTTTGCCCAACAGCCGCTGTCGGAGAGCCTGCTGCCGCAATTGTTCTTCGATTTGCTGGCGTTCGATCGCGTAATGGATTGCCCGCACCAGCAGAGTTCTGTGAAATCTTCCCTTTACCAAACAATCTTGAGCGCCCCAGCGCAATATCGACAGCGCCCTATTTTCATCGTTGATATCTGTCAGCACCACAATTGGCAATGTGGGCCATCGCGTTTTCAAAACTGCGATCTCCTCGCTTCCTCTCAAGCTGTCTGACCCTGACAAATCTAATAGTACGGCGTCAAACTTTTCTACTTCCAGATATCCGGCTCCTATCTCCAGAGACTTAACAGTTTGAACGAGAAATAGAGAGTCGGTGAATGACCCTAAAAGATCTTCGATCATTGTCGGAGCTGCGAGGTCATCCTCAACCAACAAAATTTTCAAACATTGCTTACGTGTTAACACAACTATAGCGTTGGGATCGGGTCGAAGGCGACTTTTTTGTTTTGAGAGCGATACTTGCGATCGGCAAATATTTCGGCTTATCAAATTCACTATACACTCAAACTATGGATTTAGCCCTCCATTAAAGTTTACATATCCGGCGGGAGTGAAACGACTTCAAACCAATACTCACATAAAGTCTTCATTACTTCTAACAATCCTTCAAAAGTGACTGGTTTGGATATGAAAGAATTGGCTCCCAAGCGGTAGCAAAGCAAGATATCTCCTCTGCGGTGCGAAGTTGTGAGCATTACAACCGGAATTTGTTGCAAATGGGGGTCAGATCTGATTGAAATTAGTGTTTCTCGTCCGTCCAGTCTCGGCATATTCAGATCCAAAAGTATCAAGTCTGGCTGAGGCAAATTGCTGCTAGCAAAATATTGACCACGACGGTACAAGTAGTCTAGCACTTGTTCTCCATTTTCCACAAATTCGCTCGTAATTGCTAATCGAACTTCTCGCAGTGCTTCCTCCATCAAAAAGCGCGTATCCTCGTCATCGTTTGCTATTAAAAGAGTAAATTTTTTCTTTTTATAATTCACGGCTTTGCCTCACTACCAACGGCTTTTGTGAGGTTGCTGGACTTTGAGCCATGTCTGAGTACCTGCACAGCATCTGTTGCGATCATCCGGTAAATCTGGCTGAGAACACTGAATTTGTGTTGCAGCAATTTACCGTTTTCGTTGATTTGCAAAGGTTGGGGAATCATGCTTGTTTCACTTTGCAGTCTGTCCGAGAACCTACAAACTGCAAACACATCACAAATCTTGATTCGGGAACTACTAGGGAAACTACTGCATCCCAAAGCAAGATGCTCTGGATAAAGTTGAAAAAAACTCACAAGTCTTGCGCGCACCGCTGATTTCTAAGTTGTATAAGGATCGAGCTAATATATTTATATTTATATATTTTTAGCTCGATGTCATCAGTGAATATGCTACACTTTAGAAGCATTTTTGTAAAGAAAAGATAAAGAGATTTCAAGCTTAAGTAAAGGGCAGGTAAGTGCTTCTGCCGGACTGCTGACTTCATTTTGGTAGAGGAATAGAAAAATAAAAAGTCGAGCCTCGATCCGGTTCTGATTTTACCCAAAGGGTGCCGCCGTGTCGATCGACAATTCTTTGACAAATAGCTAAACCGATACCAGTTCCCGAATAATGTTTTTGGGTGTGCAAGCGCTGAAAAATCTGAAAAATTCTCGGATGGTACTCTTCGGCAATCCCAATACCGTTGTCCTGCACTGAAAACACCCAGCTATCCCCCTGACGCGAAGCGCCCACCTGCACCACCGGCGCCTCACTGCTGCGGTACTTAATAGCGTTACCAATTAAATTTTGAAACAGTTGGAGCAGTTGAAAACAGTCACCTGTTACCCTTGGCAAATTGCCCCTAGTAACAGAAGCTTGATTCTCGCGGATGGCCAACTGCAAATTAGCACAAGCATCCTCAAAAACCCGATTGCAATCTATGATCTCAAAAGGTTTCTGACTGCGACCGACCCGCGAATACTCCAGCAAGTCATCAATCAGCGCCTGCATCCGCTCGCAAGAATTAACAATATTGCGGATAAATTTATTCCCTTGGGCATCAAGTTGGTTGGAAGAGCGTTTTTCTAATAGTTGAGCGTAGCCGGAAATCGTGCTCAAAGGCGCTTGCAAATCGTGAGAAGCCACGTAGGCAAACTGTTCTAGTTCGGCATTAGAACGAGTTAATTCTTGAGCGTAGCGGGTTTGAGTGTCTAAACTAGCTTGCAGCAGTTCTTGTACCAGCTTGCGTTCGGAAATATCCTCGATCGCACAAATCAAATATTGCAGTGTCCCCTTGACATCACGCATTGCCGAAACAGTAACATTCGCCCAGCGCACTGCCTCATCTTTGCACAGCAAACGCTTTTCCACAGAAAAAGTTTGAATCTTTCCGGATAACAGCGATCGCAGGTATTCTCTGTCCGCTTCTCTATCATCTGGGTGAGTAATTGCCTCCCAATTTTGCTGTAGCAATTCCGATTCTGCATAGCGGACAATCTGGCAAAAGCCAGGATTTACCCGCATAAATTGACCGCCAAGCGCGGTTTTAGCTATGCCGACTGCCGCTTGCTCGAATATCGCGCGGAAGCGTTCTTCGCTCTCTCGCAGGGCAATTTCGGCTCGTTTGCGCTCGGTAATGTTGCGAAAGGTGACTGCCAGACCGTCGTTTAATTTCACCGCAACAAGGTGCAGCCAAGCTCTTGTATCTGGCTCGTGTTCGTAATAAAATTCTTGGTCTACAGTTTCTCCTGTTTCTACTACAGAAACATACAAATTAAATAACCCGTTATTGCTAACTTGGGAAATTTCCGCCAACAAATTCTTGCCAACTATGTCGTTTAATCGCCGACCATAAAATTTTTCGGCTGCTGGGTTGATCAACAGCCACTCGAAATCTACAATATTTCCCTCACTGTTGCGGACGGCAGAATAAGCCACCACACAGTCTAAGGAACTATTTAATATGCTAGCAAGCAGCGACTGCGACTGTTGCAGTTGATAATTTTGCTCTTTTAATTGCTGTTGCAGTTTTTGCAAACCGACTTGCTTGTCGATGCGCGCTAAAACTTCTTCTACTTGAAATGGTTTAGTAATATAGTCGGCACCTCCAACACGAAAAGCTTGTAATTTATCGCTCATTTCATCTAATACGCTTAAAAATATCACCGGAATTTGTTCAGTTTCAGCTTTCGCTTTCAGTCTCCGACAAACTTCATAACCGTTCATTTCCGGCATTCTAATGTCGAGCAAAATTAAATCCGGGCAATGGGTGATCGCAACATTCAACGCCAGTTGACCGCAAATAGCTCGATAAACTTGATACCCCTGAGATATTAGCAGCTTGGATAAGAACCGCAGATTGCTTGGTTGGTCATCAACCACCAATACTTTAATTTCGCTATTATCCATTTATTTTAAACTCGATTGAGTTAAATCCATGATTTTGTCGAGTCGGTAATCGGCAAGCAAATCTTTTAAAGCATCAGCTAAAGTTGGATGACTTTCCCAGATGCGATCGACAATTTGAATCGCCAGCTCTTCATTAACATCATTAGCCGCGTCGTAGAGTTCCTGCACCCAACTTTGAGGCATCTGAGCCAGCAGCCCTCGGAAAAATGAATCGGGTTTTTCGCTCACACAATAACGCCGTAAAGCCCCGACAGGAAGCCGGGGCAACTCTTGATAAAGATAGCGCACTCTCAAGTAGCAAGCCATCTTATCAAAGAGAATTTGTTCTTGAAAAGGTTTTCGCACAAAATCGTCGCAACCTGCGGCGATAATTTCGCCTTTTTTTTCCTCAAAAGTGCTAGCAGTCAGAGCAATAATTACAGTTCGTCGCTGAGTTTGTTTCTCTTTAGTTCTAATTTGTCTGACAGTTTCAAAACCGTCCATTACTGGCATTCGCGTATCCAGCCAAATTAAATGAGGCTGCCAACTTTCCCAAAGTTCAACAGCTTGGTAGCCATTTTCCGCTTCTCGGACTTCAAAACCAATTGGTTGCAACATTTTAACCAGCAGCCGACGATTTTCTTGATTGTCATCAACTGCTAAAATCCGATAAACTGGTTGGTTTATTTCTAGTCCGATCACCCGCTGCAATGTCGCGACTGTTATTTCAGACGAACTAGCGGGAAATACTCGGATATTAAATTTAAAACTCGTTCCCTCACCTAACACACTGACTACCCCAATATCTCCCCCCATTATCTGCACGTATTTTTTAGTAATTGTCAAACCCAATCCCGTACCCTCAGCCGCTTTTCTCCCCGCTTGTGTCTGCACGAAAGCATCAAATAAAGTATCAATTTCTGCTGCTGCTATGCCAACTCCCGTATCTTCAACTTCAAACCAAATTAAACTTTCCTGGGCCGAGGTAGAGTTAGGATCAATCTCCGATGCTGCGGCGGGCTGTGGTTGCTTGTCTGCCAAGCTCGCGCGCAGCCAAATGCTGCCGCCGTCGAGAGTAAACTTTATGGCATTTCCCAGCAGGTTAATTAAGCAGACGCGCAGCTTTTTTTCGTCAGTTTTTATATATTGGGGAACATTCGCATCCACGGAAAATTTCAGTTGCAATTTTTTTGTTTCAGCTTTGACATGAAACATTTCTTCGAGAGTGTCGAGGAGCTGATAAAGGTCAAAGCTACGTTCATCTAAGCCAATTATCCCTGCTTCTATTTTCGACAAGTCTAAAACATCGTTAATTAGTTCCAGCAAATGTTGACCGCTGCGGTTAATAATGCGGAGATTTTCGAGATTTTCTTGGTTGAGTAAAGAGTCGCGGCTCATGACTTGGGTAAAACCGAGGATGGCGTTCAGGGGAGTCCGCAATTCGTGGCTCATGTTGGCAACAAATTGACTTTTTGCGAGGGATGCAGCAGCCGCTAGTTCTTCGGCTTTTTTGCGTTCTATTATTTCTTCTTGCAGTTCTTTGTTGCGCTCAATCAATTGTTGTTTCAGTCTTTGGATAGTCAGTTGGTGTTCAATTCGCGCTAAAACTTCTGCTACATGAAAGGGTTTTGTAATAAAATCTACTCCTCCCACCTTAAAGGCGGTTAGTTTGTCCAATACTTCATCTAAAGCGCTAATAAAAATAACGGGAATTTCTGATGTTTGCGGATCTGCCTTGAGCTGCATACAGACTTCGTAGCCGTCCATTTCTGGCATTTTGATGTCGAGCAAAATTAAATCTGGAGGACCCGATCGCGCGGCTCTGATTGCCATTTTGCCGTTAATTACGCCTCGGACTGTGTAGCCCCGATCTGACAGCGTTGCTGATAAAACTTGCAAATTTTCGGGAGTATCGTCAACAATTAATATGTTGCCTTTATTCTCTTTTGTTTGAGTGCTGGTCATCTCTCTCTATTTTTTGTTAATTTAAGAATAGTTGAAATTAGGAAAACGGCTTAAATATTAATTATAGCACTCCCTCCGGGAGCAAGTCCTTTTATATTTACAGAACTTATCTTAGTTGAGATTTAAGATTTGAGATTAAAGAATTGGGAATGACTTATGATTATCAGGGTATGCAGCTTGGCTAGAAGTAAATTAGCCGATCGCCTGCGGGCTACTCTACAAATAGGCGCTCAAGCTAAATCATCTATAATCCTAAACTTGCCACTCTCCGTTCTTCCTTCTTCCTTCAACAATTTCTAAACTCCTCAATCAAATCAATAATCCGATCGCACCGGAAGTTATTCGCCAAATCGGCAATCGCGCTGCGGAAACTAGCATTAATAGGAGGAATCGACAACAGCAGGCGAAAAATCCGCTCGTTATCAACTGCATCCGCCGCAAAATACAATTCATTAATCCATTCAGCAGGCATAGCTTCAAAAAATGAAGCATTGAGCGTAAAAGCCAAATCAGCCGTTTCATTTGCCGTGGGAACCTCGCTGGACGCCACCGCATCAGAACTTAGCGAAGCTTCTCGATCGTAAACATAGTGGACTCCCAAATACTTAGCCATTTTTTCCAGAATCACTGGCTCCCGAAAAGGCTTCGCTACAAAATCATCGCAACCAGCAGACAAAATCAGCGATCGCTCCTCATCAAAAGCACTTGCAGTCAGAGCAATAATCACCGTTGCTTGACCTTTCAAATGCGCTTTAATCTGTTTAGTAGCTTCGTAACCGTCCATCACCGGCATCCGCATATCCATCCAAATCAAATGAGGTTCCCAACTCGACCACATTTCCACAGCTTGAACGCCATTTTCAGCCTCCTGCACCGCAAAGCCAAGGGATTTCAGCATTCTGACCAACAGCAATCGGCTTTCCAGGCGATCGTCAACAGCTAAAATCCGGTATTCTGGCTGTCCGGGTTCGAGACCCACAACGCGGCGAGCTGTTTGAACCACCTGAATTTCCACTGCATTAGGGAGCGAAACTTTAACATCAAATCTAAAAATACTGCCGCGACCGATGGTGCTTGTTACCGTCATCTTCCCTCCCATTAACTGGACAAATTGTTTGCTAATTGGCAAGCCTAAACCGGTTCCTTCTTGAGCTTTTTTTCCGCTTTCTGTTTGGGCAAAAGGTTTAAATAAATTGTCCATTTCTTCCGGAGAAATTCCCGAACCCGTGTCTTCCACTTCAAATAGCAAACAGCCATTGTCACTTAGCGGCATCTCGGCGTGACGTGGATTTTTTAACAGCTCATGTTTGATTCTCAAATTAACACCACCTTCCGCAGTAAATTTAATAGCATTTCCGACTATATTGAGCAACACTTGGCGCAATTTGCTTTCGTCTGTTTCTACATATTGAGGTAGGTCGGGGGGGAAATCAAAAATTAACTGCAACCCTTTTTTTTCGGCTTGGATCTTCAACATATTTTCAATATTTTTTAGCATTTTGTGCAAGCCGAAGGTGCTGTTATTAAGCGTCAGCAGTCCGACTTCAATTTTTGACATTTGTAGAATATTGTTGATCAGGACGAGTAAATGTTCCCCGCTCTGGCTAATAATTCCTAAGTATTGCTGTTGGTCGGCACCGAGGGCTGGGTCGCGAGCCAGCAGTTGGCTGAAACCTAGAATTGCGTTGAGGGGAGTTCGCAATTCGTGGCTCATATTCGAGAGGAATTCGCTTTTCGCCCTGTTGGCTCTGTCGGCTTCTTCTTTTGCTTTTTTCAGGGCTATTTCTGCTTGTTTGCGCTCGGTAATATCGCTAGCTGTGCCTGTTGTGCCGATGATGTTTCCTTCAGCGTCCAAACGCGCGATTACCTTTGTATTTACATCAATTGGTCTGCCGTCTTTTCCTAAAACTATACTTTCGTACTGAAACACCGCATCTGGCGTCAGTAAGCGCTGCTGAAGTTCCCTGTTCCGGTCTATTTGTGCGGGCGCTAAAAAATCGCTAAAAGAACACCCCATCATTTCTTCAGGGTCGTAACCGTAGATTTGTTTCACTGCTTGGTTCACAAAAGTAATGTGTCCTTCAGCATCGCAAGACCAGATAATATCTTGAGAAGTTTCAACTAAATGCCGGTATTTTTCTTCGCTCTCTGCTAGGGCTATTTCTGCAAGTTTACGAGGGGTAATGTCCATCAAAGTTGTGAAGAGTTTTGTCACTTGCCCTTGTTGGTTGACAACTGCTTCTCCTCTGGCTTCGATGTAGCGGATGAAGCCGCCTTCACTTGTTTTTGACCGGCAATTATCGGCACCAATTGTCGGTTCCGCCCGCAGGATTCGGTATTCCAAACTGTAGGATTGCCCGCTAGCAATAGCAGCGTCGATCGTTGTTTGCCACTTTTGTCGATCGCCGGGATGCACGTATTGCGAAAACTCAGTTAGTGTTGGCGCAGGCTGGGTTGGATCGAACCCAAAAATCCGAGATAACTCTTCCGACCAAGTAGTTGTGTTGGCCGAGAAATCGTATTCCCAATTGCCGACGCGGGCGATTCTTTGCGCTGCTGCTAAAGAAGCCGCTACAGCTCGGAGTTTTTCTTCAGCTAATTTGCGATCGCTAATATCTTGAATCACAGAAATCACGCAGGTTTCGCCATGAATGTCAATGATTTCTGCGGACAGCAGCCCAGTTCTGAGCTCCCCAGTTTTAGTGCGAAAATCAAATTCGTAGTTGAGAACAATTTTTTTTTCGTCTAAAATTTTAAACAACTCGACGCGGGCTTGTATATTTTCCCAAAAATTCAACTCCAGCGCCGTGCAATCGAGAATTTCTGCTGCCGAATAACCGATTGTCTGGCAAAAAGCCTCATTAACTTCTAAATAACGACCGTCATTAAGTCGGGTAATAGTAATTGGGTTAGGAGAAGAACGAAAAGCTTTAGCAAACTTTTCCTCAGACAAGCGCAGTTGTGCAGTCCGCTCCTCAACTAAAGTTTCCAATTCTTGATTCAGCTTTTGGAGTTGAGCATTTTGTTCCGCTAATTGCTTCTCCCTAAAATAGCTGTTTATCGCTTCTTTTACCGTCAACTTCAAATCTTCGGACTGCCAAGGCTTGGATATGTATCGGTACAATTTAGCATATTTAATAGTATTTGCCACGGCTTCGAGGTCTGCTTGCCCAGTTAGCATAATTTTGATAGTTTTTGGCGAGATTATGTGAATCTGCTTCAGCAATTCGTCCCCTTTGATATTGGGCATCAAATAGTCAGAAATTACTGCCACAATTTCGCAGCCCTCCGCCAGTAATTCCTCCATTAACTCTAAAGCATCTTCGCCACCTTCAGCGGTTTCTAATAAGTGTTCTTCTCCCAGGGCTTTTTTTAACTCTATTTTTAAACTTTCAAGAATTATCGGTTCGTCATCCACGCAAATAATCACAGGTTTATTATTCATATTTTTGCCAAACCCGATTTTATAGTTTCTACTAATTCTTTTCGATCCCATGGCTTGTACAAACAACTGTGCAAGTTGGCTTGCTCTTTCACCCGTGCTATTGCTAAGTCGTCGGCTTGCCCGGTCAGCATGATTTTCACAATATTTGGATATTTTTGGTGAACTACAATCAAAAACTCCTCTCCTTTAATACCAGGCATTAAGCAGTCAGATACTATGACCAAAATATTACTTTCATCTTCTTTTTGAATTTCTTCGATTATTTCCAGAGCTTCATCTGCATTTTCTGCTACTTCATAGAGGTAAGCATCGCCAAATTCTTTTTTTAGTTGAATTTTTAAACTATTTAATACCACAACTTCATCGTCAACGCACAAAATTACTGGTTTGGGCATAGTATTTCCTCTATTTAATTTTTTAAATGGGGGCGTTTTATCTCAGTTTTTAAATTTCACTCAGAGATTTAAATGGGCAAGGATACAGTGAACTTTGTTTGACCAGGCACGCTTTCTACTTGCAGTTCACCTTGGTGTTTTTCCAGAATTTTTTGAACTATATCTAATCCCAAACCACTGCCTTCCCCTGGAGGTTTAGTTGTGAAAAACGGCTCAAAAATTCTCGGCATAATCTCTGGGGCAATGCCTGGACCACTGTCGGTAATACTGACTGATATTGCGTTCGCTTGGTGTTTGACATCAATTTTTAACACTCCTTTGTTGCCCATCGCTTGTAAAGCATTGTGAACCAAATTTGTCCAAACTTGATTAAGTTCATCAGGATAGCATAGCACAGAGGGCAAATTAGTACCATAGTTTCTGACTACTTCCACACCGTGTTTGATTTGGTAGTGGTAAAGCGTTAAAACAGTATCAATACCGTCGGTAATATTAGCGATTACTTTGGAACCCGACTGGTCGTAACGAGAGTAGCTTTTCAAAGCAAAAACGATTTTGGCTGCCCTATCTGTGGCAGTAGCAATATTTTTAGTGCTTTTTTGAACCGTAGCAAATTGGTAGGCTGTTTGTACAACAATATTTCGACTTTGGCTGTCTTTCAACAAAGGCAAAAAACCTTCTAGATTATTGCCGATACCGATATCTAATAAAGTACAGGCAAGACTGGCGGCGTCGTCAATATTTTCTGATTCTAATTGCCCCTGCAAAATTTTTTTTAACTGACGTTTTTCTTTACTAGATAATGTATCTGTTTCTTGGCTGGACTTGTGTAGCAAAGCAAAGAAATCCTGCCGCCGTTCCGGGGATAGTTGTTGAAAAAATATCGGCAACTGCTGCAATTGTTCCGTCCAGAAGTCGGCGATGTTCTGCACAGAAGAGCGAATCGCCCCTAAAGGAGAATTGATTTCATGAGCAACTCCGGCAATTAACTGTCCAAGGGCTGCCATTTTTTCTGATTGAATGAGTTCTTTTTGAGTCCGCTTCAGTTCTTCTAAGGTATGAGATAATTCTGCATTTTTTTGGCACAGCGCTGACTCGGCTATTTTGCGGGCGTTGATGTTGCGGGCAACCCAAATGACTGCATCTTTTGAGAACAGAGAAATGCAGGCGGAAAACCAAATTTCGCGACCACAAACTGTTAAGCTGTAGTCAAAATTGAGAGTTTGTTGTGTTTCTAACACTTGCTGAACTAACACCCACCAATCATCTGGGTTTTCCTCGTCAAAAAAATGTTCTATGGTCAAGCTGACTATATCACAATCAGGCTCAGAAGCCGCTGCCACATTCGTTGGCAAAACTTCTATGTTCCGCTGATGGTCTAGCACGAGAACGATGTCGGTCATAGCTTCAAAAACGGTGCGGACTTTCCTTTCAGAAAAGTGCAATTTTTCTTCGAGCAATTTTCTACTGCTAATTTGTTGCTGCAATTCTTCGTTACTGGCTGCTAGTTGAACTGTGCGGTCTAGAACTCGCTGTTCGAGTTCGGTGTTGAGGCGGCGAACTTCAGCTTCAGCGGTGCTGCGGTCTTGTATTTCCTTTTTTAATTGACTGTTGGCATTAATTAATTGTAAAGTTCGCTGCTTGATTTGTTCTTCCAAATTATCATTTAAAATTCGCAATTTTTCCTCTACTTCTGTTCTCCGCAACGCTTCTTTTTGCAATTCTTCGTTCATTTTGTTCAACTCCTGAATTTTGTCGGCAACTGTTTCCTGCAAAAGCTCGACATTTGCGTGCATTTCTACCGGATCTAAGGCTTGCAGCAGGCTAATTTCAGTCACAATTCCGGCTAAATATCCTTCCTCGTCCACCACCACCAAGCGGCGGATGCGGTGCTGCTGCATTAACTGGTGAGCCTGCCACAAGGTGGCTTTTACCTGCAACGCTATCAGCGGAAAACTCATCGCGGCGGTGACTGGAGTGCTGGCGAAATCGAGCCCAGAAGCTTGGAATTTAACAATGTCGCGTTCTGTAATTATGCCCACAGGTTTTTGATTTTTGTTGTCACTTTCACTGCAAATGACTATGCAGCTTTTCCGCTGGGTTCTCATCTGTTTTGCGACTTCTAAAACTGAGGCGCTGCTTGAGGTAACTATTACTTGTGTAGTCATAATTTCTTGAACCCGCCACGTTTTCAGCAAGTCGGTCGGCTTGAGGATTTGACGGATGCTTTCGCAGGTGATAGCGCCTAGCAACTTGCCACCTTCGTCTGTGAGGGGTAAATGACGCATTGTTTTCGATCGCAATATGCTCAATACCTTGAAGATATTCCCCGCTTTATCGAGGGAAATGGCGATCGGGTTTTCAGTCATCACCTCAGAAATTGCCACCCCTGCTAGCGGTATTTCGCTAGCAGTTATTTTCACAACATCGCGCTCTGTCAAAATTCCGAGCAATTGCTGCTCAAACGCGATTAAAATGCAACTGGCACTCGCCTGACTCATGGCAGCAATTGCGACTTTCAAGGGTGTGTCTGGAGGCAGCACCGGCGGTTTGGGGTCGATCGCCTGTTCTAGCAAGCTGTGGGTATCAGAAACTGTTGTTGACATGGGCAAATCAAGGGGGATAGATGCAGGCGGAACCGCCACTTAATACCATTTTAGATTTCCGATTTTACAGTGGCGGTACCCTGACCGCAATCCAGGTTTGACATCAGTCTAGAGTTGCATTTTTAGTCGCGTATTGGTATGATTTTTAGTACGATCGCGCTAAACGGCGATCGGAAGTAACACCATACACGTCCTTTGACCGATAACTGATGTTATTTCTATTTTACCCGAATGTTTTTCCACACTTTTTTTAACAATCTCCCGATCCAACCCGCTGCCTTCCTCGGGTTTTGTAGTAAAGAACGGATCAAATATTCGTGGCCAAATTCCCGAGTAATTCACTTGCCACTGACGAGCAGGCTCTGATTGTCGGCTCTCACCTCTACTTTTAAAACTCGGCAATTGTCTATCGCTTGTAAACCATTGTGCATCATATTTATGGCAACTTGTTTGAGTTCGTCGGGATTACCCAACACTTTAGGCCGTGGAGCTTGAGAATATCTGACAACTTATAGTCTGTGTTTTAGTTATTTTAATTAAAAGTTAATAGAGTTTTAATGCGGTCATTAATATTCGCAATTAATTATTTCTCCTATAGTTATAACAAGGTTTTTTTAAATTATTAAAAATTACTTTTGTTGCTCTCTCAAGCAAATCCTCTTCTTGGTAAACTGTGAATAAATGGCAGAAAATATATGACTGAATCAGCCATTTAAGCACCCTTTGATGAAATATTGGATTGCAGTGCAAGTTTATGGATTCCTTCTGTTGAGCAAGCAGGTTGCTAACTTTAGAAAATTCGCGTTTTATTTCTGTAAGTTCTTGCCCTACAAAATAGGAATATTGAGAGTTTTGGCACAATCATCTACAACTTCAAACTCAGCTTTTTTGAGAACACTTTAATAGCTTTCTCGCAATATTGGCCGGGTTTCCCTCACATGAAACTTGCTGTGAGCGATACAAGCTGCTACTAAATCTAATATCCTGCCTCAGAGGCTGTGGGCATTGAACATCGATAACTGTAGCTATGTGTTGCAGTAACTAGCAGCCCAGAAAATCACGGTGCCGGCAATTGTAAATAATAACCCTGCCTTTGCGCGCAAGCATTCAAGGCAGGGTTATTATTGAGTATTCCGAATTCTCAACTGTGAAGCGAGGGCGCTGCTGCCGACTTCGGCTGCCCAGCAGTGCACTACTCGCCCAGTCGAGTTATTTTAGCGCTGCGTTGGGCCAACATCAGCAGTACATAAATAGTCATTACATAGCCGGCGGCCAGAATGGGAATAATTAGAGGAATATCGCGATAAATCATAATTAGAACCAAAAGTCAAGGACGAGGAGGAGCAGGACAAGTTCAAGACCTACTACATTAAGTCAGCACGCAAGACCATGCCTTGGTTCTGAAGGCTGTTTTTCCATATCAAGCCTGCGGGAACATTTAGGCGTTCCCGGTCATCAATAATGATTTACTGCTTTACAGATGCTTAAACAGCCTAAAACCATCCACTTTAGCTGCTTTGAGCTACCGTGCACATAAGATGCGCTACTCTTAACTTCTGAAAACTTTTAGCCGCGAGGAACTAAAAATCTGTCCCAGAAATTTGGGCTGCGATCGACTAACAAGGCTGGCTCTACGAAACTTTTACAGGCACCTAAAAGCTACCTGCCAGTCTGGCTGTACTTAATGTATAGAATTGTTTAAATCCTTAATACCCATAATAACACAGGGTTTCTGGGATTTAGAGATTTTTTGGCCGTGCCCTTAACAATTCGATACAATAGGGGCAACCCCTCTGGCAGCCGGCTACTCGCCTCTGGCAGGCGGGTGACTCCCATCGGGCGGCCGATGACAAATAGCTGCCGATCGCCTAGATTTTTCTTTTCTATTGCAGAGAATTACCTTAAAATAAAGATATGATTTGTAAAATTTTGTTACTTTACGGCTTGAGTCGGCGTATCCATGATCTCTAGCACTCTCCTATTTTCCTCGGTTGAAGAAGACCTGCGACTGTTGACAGAAAACTTAAAACAGTTAGTGGGTGCCCGTCATCCCATCTTGTACGCGGCTGCAGAATACTTATTCGGCACAAAGGGAAAACGAGTGAGACCCGCAATCGTTCTGTTGATGGCCAAGGCGACTATGCCCGATCGTGCAATCACAGAAAAACACCGGCGCCTCGCTGAAATCACGGAAATGATCCACACAGCAAGTTTGGTTCACGACGACGTGGTTGACGAGTCGGATCTGCGGCGGGGAGTACCGACGGTACACAGTAGGTTTAACAACCGAGTGGCAGTATTGGCGGGAGATTTTCTGTTTGCTCAATCTTCCTGGCATTTGGCAAATCTGGACAACCTGCCAGTAGTCAAGCTGCTTTCCGAAGTGATTATGGATTTAGCGGAGGGGGAAATTCAACAGGGACTAAATGGATTTGACACCAGCTTGTCGATCGAAGCGTACCTCGAAAAAAGTTACTACAAAACAGCGTCTTTAATCGCCAACAGTTCCAAAGCAGCCGGCTGTCTGAGCGAGGTTTCAGCGGAAATAGCAGACGATTTGTACAACTACGGCCGCAATATTGGTTTAGCCTTTCAAATAGTAGATGATATATTAGATTTCACCGCTTCAACGGAAACTTTGGGGAAACCCGCAGGCTCGGATCTCAGAAGCGGGAATCTGACAGCGCCAGCGCTATTTGGCTTAGAAGAAAAGCCTTACTTGGAAGTTCTCATAGAACGCGAGTTCGCCGAAGAAGGAGATATAGAGCAGGCCCTGGCATTGGTAGAAGATTCTAAAGGCATAGAGCGATCGCGAGAACTAGCCACCCATCACGCACAGAAAGCCGTCGAATACTTAGCTCCGCTGCCGCATTCAGAGTCCCGCCAAGCTTTGATTGACTTGGCAGATTACGTTTTGAGCCGACTTTATTAGAGGTGAAAAAGTTACATACACTTTACGAGGAATTGGTAATGGGGAATTGGTAATGGGGGAGGGGTAATGAGTAAGGCCCGATGCCCGATGCCCAGTCTCTAATGCCCTATTACCAATTAATAGGAAATTAACTTGTTTAAGCAATATCGGGCGGTGGAGCCGATCGATACTGTTGCAAGTAAACGTTAATTAAACTCTGTACTTGCTCGCGAGGGATTTCCGTCCCGACTTCCTGATTGCCGGGGCTTTCAAAAAAAACAATGCTGTCAAGACCTTCCAGAGCTATCATCTGAAATAAAATGTGAGTGACAGGCAAAACCACCGGTCTCAGGCGATCGCCCCCTGCAGCGGCAGCCTGCGACGCATCTTTAATACTGGTCCAAGCATAAATCACCCTCTTCTCCCGTCCCGGTTGCTTGAGATTGCTCAAAACCACGATCGCCCAACTTTGGTCTACCGCTTGCAGGATCGAGTATTCGAGGTGCTGTAGCTGTTGGGCAATTAACACCAGGGCCGGGGCGATCGCCTTTAAGATTTGTGGCGTCGAACCGTCGGGCGGAGCTTTTTCGATCAATGCTTGAATCTGTTGGTCTAAATCCATCAGTCAGTTCTTTGATATCTAAAATTAAAAATTTCAGGTTAGCAGGTGCGCGTCCAAGTATATATTACCCAGCACTGCCCCATAGAGATAGTACGCCATGTGGGGAACGAGCGTCTCGCTCGCGAGGGCGCCGGGAAAACGGCACGAACGGCTTGATTCCCTGCGCTCTACAAAACAGACTTGCCACATCAAACTATTTCCACTACAGGGCGTTGCTGAATACAGGTATGAATGGAAGATTTAGGAATTGCTATAAGCCAAGTATGGTGAGTTCTGTAACTTCCCATAAAACTTTATTCATACCTGTATTCAGCAACGCCCACTATAGAACCCATTTGAGATCTTTTCTGAAAAAATCAGGCAGACAAACAAGTCGTCTCACATAACTCAATAGCCACAAGACGAGAAATCATGGGGCGATGGTGGCAAAAGAACCCAAATCCATATCGCACAGGGCTTACGCTTACAGCAATAGATCTCAAATGGGTTCTATATATCTATTGTTGATATTTATAATGGGTCGATCGTCCTTGACGCTACCCATACCTGCCGCTACACCTCGGCCTCATCAGCTACACCCCTAACTTTTTCGTTGTTAACTGCCCCAGAGTTACCTCAAATGTAACGAAATATTACAAGATGACGCTAAAGCAGCATAGAGGCTTGACAGCAAAGAATGAAGCGGCTAATCTGATATACATACCCGGGTAAGTCAATTCACTGTCATATGCAAGAAAAGCAAAAAGTTACATTGTATCTTCCACCAGAACTGCATCGCCAGCTCAAAATCCGAGCCGCAGTCGAAACAGAACCGATGTCATCAATTGCAGAAAGGGCAATTGTCTTCTACCTAGGAAATCCCGAACTGGTTGACGAAGTTGAAGCGTCCTACGGACAAACCCATCGGGTATACAACTGTCCAGAATGCACGGGTTCAGTAGTAATGCGAGATGGAGAACTGGCATCCATAACAAGTCAGCCGAGCGTATTGGCTGAACAGGAGCTTCCAGTAAAGCAGGTGTCGGGCGTCAGTGCCAGCACGGCCAAACCGGGAGAGGAAGAATTGGTTCCCTGCTAAGAATGCCTTGCTTCCCCAAAAAGCTAGAACTGAAATTTTCAGTAACAGAGCCAAGGGCAGCATTGAGATTCAGCAAAGATAGCACCGTCTCTAGTGGGTCGAGGACTATGCAAGAAGAGATCAGTATTCTAATCCAAGCTCAATATCCTCTGATCTACCTCGTGACATCCGAGGAAGAGCGGTGTGAGCAAGCAATATCGGCAATAGCTCAAGCCAAGCCGCAGCGGCGAGTCTTTGTCTGGACTGTAACCCAGGGCATGATAGAGTACGGTCAACCTCGTGCGAACACTCAGCAAAGCACCCTCTCGCCACAGGCAGCACTGGAATGGGCGATCAGGCAGCGAGAACCAAACAGCAACGCTAGTATCTACATTTTCAAAGACCTGCATCCTTTTAAAGATGATGCCACTGTAACAAGGTTGTTGCGGGATGCGATCGCCAACTTCAAAGGAACGCAAAAGACAATTATACTGATGTCTCCTTTGCAGCAAATTCCGATCGAGCTAGAAAAGGAAGTAGTGGTTTTAGACTTCGCGCTCCCAGACATGAAGGAACTCAACCAAGTATTGTCTAACCAGTTGGAGCAAACGAAATCGCGACGCATTACCACAGAAGCGCGAGAAAAACTTTTAAAAGCAGCCTTGGGATTGACCAAGGACGAAGCTGAAAAAGTTTATCGCAAAGCCCAAGTTTCTACGGGGCGCCTAACAGAAGAAGAAGTAGACATCGTTCTGTCGGAGAAAAAGCAATTAATTCGGCGCAACGGGATTCTAGAGTTCATAGAAGAAGACGAAACCCTGGATGCAGTGGGGGGTTTAGAAGAACTCAAAAGGTGGCTCAGGCAGCGTTCCAACGCCTTTACAGAAAGGGCGAGAGAATACGGTCTGCCCCAACCAAAAGGGATGTTAATTCTCGGCGTACCGGGATGCGGAAAATCCCTGATTGCCAAGACCACCTCCCGACTCTGGGGACTGCCGCTGCTGAGGCTAGATATGGGTAGAGTCTACGACGGCTCGATGGTGGGTCGATCGGAAGCCAACCTCCGCAATGCCCTCAAAACCGCAGAATCCATCTCTCCAGCCCTCCTCTTTATCGACGAACTAGACAAAGCCTTTGCAGGAGGCACTGGTTCGGCCGACTCAGACGGAGGCACCTCCAGCCGGATTTTCGGTTCATTCCTCACTTGGATGCAAGAAAAGACTTCCCCAGTCTTCGTAATGGCAACAGCCAACCGAATCGAGCGGTTGCCGGGAGAATTCTTGAGGAAAGGCCGATTCGACGAACTCTTCTTTGTTGATCTGCCTACCAAAGAAGAACGCCAAGATATTTTTAAGATTCACCTCTCAAAGCGGCGTCGGGAAATCACTCGCTTCGATTTAGAGCAACTTTCTAATGTTTCCGACGGCTTTTCAGGTGCAGAGATTGAGCAAGCGCTAGTAGCAGCAATGTACGAAGCCTTCGCTCAAGATCGAGAGTTTACGCAGCTCGACATTATAGCGGCCATTAAATCCACAATGCCACTGTCTAAAACAATGACCGAACAGGTCACCGCCCTCCGAGATTGGGCGAGACAGCGTGCACGGCCCGCTGCGTCTTCCGTCGCTGAATACCAGCGAATGGAATTCTAAAAGCTTTCTCCTGGTCCAAACAGGAGCAAAGGCTAGCAACAGCTAGCAGTTCGATTCAAGAGCCGCCCAGCGGCACCGTTAAATCCAGACCGTTGTTGTTTCTCTCTCAGTTTTATTAGGAGGAAATCCAATGTCTCACTTTAGCACTCTGCGTACCAAAATCACCGATGCCGAAATCCTGAAAGCTTCCCTGCGCGACTTGGGCATTTCAGTCAAGTCAGAAGCTGATGTTCGTGGCTATAACGGTCAGCGCGTTCGCTCCGACATCGTAGCGATTCTCGAAGGCGAATATGACCTAGGTTGGTCTCGCAATAGCGATGGTTCTTTTGACCTAATTGCCGACCTCTGGGGCGTCGCCAAAAAACACAATCAAACTGAGTTAATCAACTCCATCAACCAGAAGTACGCAGTTAACAAGACCTTGGCCGCAGTCAAGCAGCGCGGTTTGCAAAATGCCAACGTTAAGCTGGTAGTGCAAAACTAATTGATCTGCAGGTTTCCAAGCTCGCGGGTTAACCAAACAAACGGGTTAACCCGTTTTTCGATCGCTAGGATGTAGAGGGGGGTCTTTGGACAGCCACATACTTTTTTAGCACCCCCAAGCAACAGCTTTCAGGTTGAAAGCTGCTTTATGCTTTAATGGTCGGCTACCTAATGCTTCGGGCAATCGTCGATCGTTTGTTGATAAATTTCAAGTATTCGATCGACTTTCCGTTCCCAGTCAAAATGCTCCCGAACGCGCTCCCGCCCCGCAGAACCCATACTCTGCCGCAATTCAGGCGACTGGGCTAGCTTGAGTATCGCATCTGTCAGTCCCTTGACAAAGCCTTCTTTAGAAGCTGGTTCTACTAAAATACCGCAACTGGAATTCAGATAATCCGCTGGACCGCCCCAGTTCGTTGCTATGACGGGCAAGCCCATTGCCATTGCCTCCATCACCACTGCCCCGCCGCATTCCCGCAAACTGGGGAAAACCATTGCATCAGCTTGTTTCAGTTTGATAGCGCACTCCTCCTGAGACAGCCAGCCACTAAATACAACGCTGCTGTCGATGCCTAAACGAGCTGTTTGAGCTTCAAGTTCCCCTCGGATGTGCCCATCACCGATGATTTCCAAGACTGCATCGGTTTGAGCAGCGACGGGCGCGAAGGCTTCCAGCAGCAAATCTACAGCTTTCCAGTCGATCAGCCGGCCTAAAAAAATAAAATGAACCTGCCCGGTCGCTGCTCTTGATAAGCTACAGTCCGATCGCCACACCGAGAAATCGACGCCGTTTTCCACAAGTTCAATAATTTTACCCTGGACCCCAGATGCAAGTGCCTGCTTCGTACGATCGTTGGCCACTAACAGCGTCTCGGCTTTGATTTTACCTGGAAAAAGGCGATTGAAGAAATCGACGCACTTGTGACCGAGCTCGATTAAAATATCAATGGTAGGATTTTGGCGCGATCGAAAAGCCAGAGGAAATTTAACCGACGTGTTCATCGGCCCGATAACTACCGGCACCCCCAATCCGAACATCAACGAAGGAACTGTTGCCGAGACTGGTATCGCTTCGTGTACAATACCAATCTGGTGTTCGCTCACGAGCCGGCGGACAATACGACGCTGTAGCACTTGGGTGTACAGGTGACTGAGCAGTCCAAAAGTAAATTCATTCACTCTTGCAGGGATAAATCGCCCGTAATTATAAAGCAGCCGGTGCAGCCAAGTGTCGGGTACAACTGAGATCTTGCACCATTCTCAATTAGCCATACTGCCAACCACTAACAGTGATGTCAAAACCCTGCTGACGAGCT
>NZ_JAUBPS010000049.1:0-50092 GCF_036700865.1 Microcoleus sp. S13C4 | reverse complement strand
AGCTCGTCAGCAGGGTTTTGACATCACTGTTAGTGGTTGGCAGTATGGCTAATTGAGAATGGTGCAAGATCTCAGTTCAAACCAACTTAAACAATAAGCCAGGGACTAAAGTCCCTGGCTTAACTTAACCCACGATATTAACAATTCTACTGCTGCTTCTGGGCCGCTGGAAAAGCACCCGCTTTCACCGCCACAGTAACAGGTTGTCCCCCGCGACTCACTTCAAGCTGCAGATCGCTGCCCACTGTACTTTTCTCGACAATTTGCTGTACGCTGCCAGCATCGCTAACTTCTGCACCGTTGATTTTCTTGATCACATCGGCAACGCGAACTCCAGCTTGTGCCGCCGGAGAATCTTTGGCAATCCCCAAAACTAACACGCCTTTATCTTCAGTCAGCCTCAATTTGGGGTTGGGATTTTTATTGAATTCTGCCTTGACTTCGGGAGTAATGCTCAACATGCGAACGCCGAGATAAGGATGTTCGGCTTTTCCGGTTGTTACTAATTGGTCGGCAATTTGTTGTGCTCGATCGATCGGAATAGCAAAACCCAATCCTTGAGCGCCTTGAATAATAGCTGTATTCATGCCGATAACTTGACCGCGCTGGTTCAGCAGCGGACCACCGGAATTGCCGGGATTGATCGCAGCGTCGGTTTGAATAAAGCTGACGCGCTTGTCAGGAACACCGACATCGGCGCTAGAACGGCCTGTAGCGCTAATAATGCCCACAGTCACAGTATTGTCCAAACCGAGGGGATTACCGATCGCGATCGCCCATTCTCCCGGCTGTAACTCTTCAGATTTGCCCAAACTCACCACAGGCAAATTGGTAGCTTCAATTTTAACAACAGCCACATCAGTAACTGTATCTACGCCTAAAACTTTGCCGACAAATTCGCGGCCATCCTTCAGTTTTACCGTCACCGTATCCGCGCCATCAACAACGTGAGCGTTAGTCAAAATGCGGCCGTCGGAACCAAAAACAAAACCCGAACCGGAACCCCGTTCTACCCGACTTCCCGGTTGAATGGGAGATTCCGAACCGAAGAAGCGGCGGAGTTGCTCAGGTATCTCATCTGGAACTTGGTTCGTTACCGTGCGAGACGAATTGATCCGCACCACTGCCGGGCCGACTGCCTGCACAACTTTAGTAACAAAATTAGAGTCTTGAGAGGGCAGTATATTTGCAGGCAATGCTGAGATTGGCGCTGTACTTGAAGGTTCAGCTTGAATGGCGTTAGAACTTCCAGGAACTTTAGAAGTTAGGGCGTTGCACCCCACAGTTGCGGTGGAGCCGAGCAAAACAAGGGATAAAAAAGCCAGTTTTTTCGGCAACGAAAAACGGCGATAACGCACAGTTGTAGCAGGCATATTTTTGGTTGACATAGTATTGATTGCGGGGGAGTTAGAGCGATAGTTATAATTAGGGTTTTGCATTTTTAGCACTTACTGGAATTAAGTTAGAACTACAGGCTCTTTAATTTTAATTCAAGCATTGATGATATCTGCTTGACTGGTGGGGTTTACCCTACCTGGTGGGGGAGAAACCCGACACTCGCAGGTCTATTGTGGATTCGAGCTTTTGAGTGCGATCGAACTGGGTCTGCACTGGCGAATTGCTGTCTGAGTGGGATAATACAAACTACGCTAGCCAGCTCGCATATTCCGTATTTTCCGCAAACTTTTCACAGGATTGATATCCGAAGTCAACAACAATCCTGCACTCAAAAAAACCAGGTTTCTACGCAAAATCTTCGTTGTGAGCGATCGACGTTAACCTAGAAACGAGGTTTTTGACCCCGCCTGCATCCAGGAAGGATAGCAGCTAAAGCACCGGAAAGGCTCACCCTAAAGCAGGAAGTAAAAAACCTCTAAAGCCTCAACCTAAAGTACCCACTAAACCTAAGTCAAAATAGCCGGCCAAAACTCTCTCCAACTCTAAAATTTGAACGTAAGGAGGAATTTTATTGCTCCATAGTTTCAATGGAACTAACCGAATCGATTTCCCTCGACTTGTTCCTCGAAATTTCCAAAACATCAACAGTATTCTTAATAAAACCTGCCATCGGCACAGCAACTATCAAACCTGCTACTCCCGCCACCTTAACCCCCACCAACAGCGAGACTAAAATCCACACGGGATTGAGACCAATAAAACCGCCTAATAACCGAGGAGCAACCCCGCTTTCAATTACTTGCTCAATGACTGTAGCGACAGCTAAAACTGTGACGCCGAGCCAAAAGTTGTTTAATGTGATCAGCAAACTGACAATGCAAATACTGAAAGGTGCCCCGAAGGGAATGATGGTCATTACACCCACACCTAAACCAAACAGCAGTCCGAAGGGAACTCGCAAAATTAAAAAAGCAACAGTCATCGACAGTCCCATCAAACCCGCCAAAGTTGCTTGCCCGACGAAGTAGTTGTGGAAGCTTCGGGCCAGTAACTCTCGCAATTTAAAGCTCAGCTTGGATGGAAACCATTTAAACAAGCCTTCCCACAGGCGATCGCCGTGCAAGAGCAAGTAGAATGTCAGAACTATTGTCAGCAGGAAATTCAACAGACTGTCTGCCGCACCCAAGCCAAATTTGAGGATTTCGCCGGTGAGAGACTGCAATTGAGCTGAAAGTCTCTCGCTCAATTGGATAGTCAAACCCCTGACATCAATGCGGAGATTGCGATTTTCCGCCCATTTGTGAAATGCTTCAATCTGTTCTGTCCCGGAAACTATCCAAGTTGGGAGTCGGGTGGCGAGTTCAGTAATTTGGTTTAGCAGAATCGGGGCCAGAGTGACACCTAAAACCACCAATACCAGTAAAGTCAAAAACAATACCGACAAAACTGCTCGATCGCGCTTCAGGCCGTATTTCCGCAGAAATCGCACTGGATAATCTAGCAAAAAAGAGAACACTGTAGCGATGATCAAAACTGTAATCAGAGCGCGAAAATATTCAAAGACTAGGAGGGCTAACCAGCAGTTGAGTACCGCTAGGGGAAATACCAGTCCGTAAGTCCACCAATGCGACAGTTGAGTGAAACGTCTCATCTAAGTTAACCGAGTTAAATTTTGAGATGCAAGATGTGAGATTGACGTTGCTATTCGCCATTCTCCCTTAAACATTTTATGCTGCATTTAATTTATATCAGCCTGCTAAAAACTCCCAGTTGCTCGACCAGCAGCAGAAATAAGGCTGCGGGCAGGCACTGCCTGCCACAACCATGTTATATCGTTTCCGCTGGTATGGATAGATTACCTGCGGAAATAATTTTTTTTCTGTTGGCGCGGCAGCGGTTTGCAGCTCAGGATTCAACCTTTTTCCCCGTGCCGTTCAAGAGCTAATTGAATTAAACGGTCTACTAATTCAGGGAAAGAAATGCCGTCTGCTGCCCACATTTGCGGATACATACTGGTAGCTGTAAAGCCGGGAAAAGTGTTGATTTCGTTAATCAAAACTTCTCCGGTTGATTCAATGTAGAAAAAGTCTACTCGCGCTAAACCTGCCGCGTCTATAGCCAAAAATGCTTGTACTGCCATTTCTTGGATTTTCGAGACGATCGCACTGCTGACTTTTGCCGGGATTGAGCAGTCGGCTTGTCCCTGGGTATATTTAGTTTCATAGTCGTAGAAATCGCTTTGGAAAGTAATTTCTCCCACCGTTGAAGCTTGGGGATTATCGTTACCCAAAACTGCACATTCTAATTCTCTAGCAACCACACCCGCTTCGACAATTATCCGCCTGTCGTAGCTGGCGGCGCTGTCGAGAGCTGCTTCTAATTCAGCGCGCGATCGAGCTTTAGAAATTCCCACTGACGATCCCAAATTAGCGGGTTTTACAAAGCAAGGATAGCCCAACTCAGCTTCAATTTGGTCGCACAGTTTGGGGAAAACGCAAGGATTAGACCAGATTTGTGAACGGTTGACAGCGATGTATTTTACCTGTGGCAAACCAGCCTGAGCAAAAGCCATTTTCATCGCAATTTTATCCATTCCCAGCGCCGAACCTAAAACCCCCGAACCGACAAAAGGAATTTGTATTAATTTCAGCAACCCTTGCACCGTACCGTCTTCGCCGTTGGGCCCGTGCAAAACAGGGAACCAAACATCTACGGCATTAAAATTAGGAAACTGTCCCGCGGGAGAGTCGTTTTGTCCTGGTTCTTGCTCTATTTCGAGAGGTTTTCCGGTGGCTAAGACTTGTTGAGGTAATGTTCCCGACAGCCAGCGGCCGTTTTTTTGGATGTAAAAGGGCAGAACTTCGTATTTAGAGGCATTTTCGTCAGCAGCGAGGGCACGGGCGATCGCCCGCGCCGAACTAATTGAGACTTCGTGTTCGCCCGATCGCCCCCCGAACAATAGCCCGATCCGCATCTTTGTCATTTTTCAATACTCCCGGTACTTTTTGACAAATATACACGCAGTTAGCGCAGCTATCACAGGAAGTATGCGACCGAAACTGAGAATTAAGCATAAGCTGTTGCGAATTTAAATTGTATATTGCGGGCGGCCTCGAAGAAACTGCCCAGTCATAGTTGGATTATTTCTTGACATACAATTTAAATGCCCCAACAGCTTAGAGCATTTCTCCTGTCAAACTAAAAGCGCGAATATCTGTAATTTTAACCCGCACAATTTTACCCGCCAATTCCGCAATATCTCCCTTAAAAAATGTGAGACGATTGCCGCGAGTGCGCCCCATCACTTGAGTTGGATCTTTAAGATTCTGGACTTCCACCAAAACCTCTTCAGTGCGTCCGAAATAGCGCTGCGATCGTTCCATCGCCGTTGTTGTCACCACATGATTGAGCCGTTGCAGGCGATCGGCTTTCACCTCCTCACTCAACTGATCTTCCCACAAAGCCGCGGGCGTCCCAGGGCGAGGGGAATAAGCCGCAGTATTCACCAAATCGAAACCAACATCTTCGATCAACTTCAAAGTCTTTTCAAACTGCGCTTCCGTCTCGCCAGGAAAACCGACAATCGCATCCGCAGTAATCGAAGCATCCGGCATATAACGGCGAATTGTATCAATAATCCTGCGGTATTTCTCCTGAGTATAGCCTCGCGACATCGCCTTCAAAATATCATTATCTCCCGACTGAAAAGGAATGTGAAAATGTTCGCAAACCTGCGGTAATTCCGCACAAGCCTTAATCAATCTTTCTGTAAAATAGCGCGGGTGGCTAGTAGCAAATCTGAGGCGATCGACACCAGGCACATCCTGCACAAAATAAAGCAAATCTGTCAAAGTATGCTGGTTGCTGCCGTCCGCTTTTGTCCCCGGCAAATCGCGTCCGTAAGCATCAATATTTTGCCCCAACAAAGTTACTTCCTTGTAACCTTGACGGCCCAAATCCTCCATTTCCGCGCGAATAGCCTCCGGCATTCGCGACTGTTCAACGCCACGAACATTCGGCACAACACAATAAGTGCAGCGTTCATTGCAGCCGTAAATTACATTCACCCAAGCAGTCACCTTGCTATCGCGGCGCGGCTTAGTAATATCCTCCATAATTTCAACAGCTTCAGTCGCCACAACTTGATTGCCCTCAAAAACTTGTTCCAGCAAATCTTCAAGTCGGTTAGCGTGTTGTGGCCCCATTACTAAGTCTAATTCCGGCACTCTCCGCAGCAGCGCTTCACCTTCCTGCTGCGCCACGCATCCAGCTACAATTAAAGTTAAACCCGGTTCTTGGCGCTTGCGATGAGCTTGCCTTCCGAGGTTAGAATAAACTCTTTGTTCGGCATTGTCGCGAATCGTGCAAGTATTGTAGAGAATCAAGCTAGCTTCGTTCGGGTCTTCCGAGAACTCAAAGCCCATATTTTCCAGAATGCCGGCCATCCGTTCCGAGTCGGCTTTATTCATCTGGCATCCGAAAGTAGTGAT
This sequence comes from Microcoleus sp. S13C4, assembly GCF_036700865.1. Lineage (NCBI taxonomy): Bacteria > Bacillati > Cyanobacteriota > Cyanophyceae > Oscillatoriales > Microcoleaceae > Microcoleus > Microcoleus sp. S13C4. The sequence continues at coordinate 44,204 of NZ_JAUBPS010000049.1, read as the reverse complement.
GTGATAGCGGCGGGGTTTAACGGTCATGGCGAATTGCAGGCAAATAAAAATATAGGTTTTCAACCTTAACAATTTATTATAACACTTCTATGTTAAAGGAGATACGTCTAGTAATTGAGACTTTTAGTAATTGTAGGGTGCGCCATGCGCCCCTTACCGCTACAAAGAGTTTTAGATAACCGACAAATTCGGCGAAGTCGGGTATCTGGCTATTCGTTTTTTTTAGTTATATAAAAACTGTAAAATTGTTTTGGCAATACCTTGTGCAGCCAAATAAGGAACCCCATTGCCAACAGTTTTAAACATATTAGTCAACGTCATCTCAGCCGGCAGTGCAAACTCTTTTGGCAGTGACTGAACAGCCAGTGTTTCTGCAACAGAAAGCCGACGAAGTTTGTAAGGGTGCAAGTGAACCTCGTTATTGCCGTAACAAGCGGTCGGCGAATAACGCCACCGATGCAATCGCTTGAAAGATTTTTTTGAATCATCTCCTTCATCAACGGAAGCAAACCGCTTAATGCCAGCTTTTGGTTTGAAATAGTGTTTGGCATTGGGATGGTTGAGAACGTCATTTTTTTGGAACCAAAATTCTACCGTTAAATCTTGGGGAATGCCATCAGGACAAGGCACGAAACCATCACCTGCAAAGGCAGTTTTATCCGGCCAAGGATGAGAAAAAATTTCTGATTTGGGATATAATACCTGACTTTGCCAAGGAAATAAACTTTCGGGTAACATTTGGCTTTTTTCATCTAGGGGAATACCCATATCTTTGACAATATTTTTTCTAAAGCCAATCAAAATAATTCTGTCTCTATCCTGTGGGACACCGTATTCTATCGCATTAATTAAACGTTCGACAAAAACGTATCCCGAATCAGCCAACTGATTTTTGAGTGCGTCGTAAAAAGCTTTATGTTTTTTGGTTCTCCACAAACCTTTGACATTTTCAAATAAAAAGAAATCCGGCTGCTGCTGGCAAATTAATTCAATGTATGAAGCTGAAAGTTGACCTTTATCTCCTTCTTGACCCCGGTTTTTGCCACCAATAGAAAAGTCAGGACAAGGCGGGCCCGCGATAAATCCCACAATATCGTGATGCTTGCGGGCATCCTGCATCAATTCCCGCAGGCGAAAAGCTGGTTCTCCCCCTACAAGTCGAGTTACATCTGCTTCCTCTCCTTCGCAATATCCGTATTCTGGTAGCGGCAAATTCAGGCACTGCCGAGAATAGCGGTATGCTTGCATGAAAGGTGGGAAAATTTCATTGACATACGCTACATTAAAGCCGATCGACTCAAAACCCAGATCGAGCAAGCCAGAACCCGAAAAAAATGAGAAAATACAAGGAGGACGGTGCATTGAAGGATCACAGCAATTTTGAGTTGAGCTTACTATAAATTATGTTGGGTGCCCAGGGAGGGCTACACCTTACAATAAATTTTATTGGGAATTGGGAATTGGGAATTGGTAGAATACCCGGGGCGGGTTTGAGACGATTATTGTTGGTAAAAACCCCCCCTACAGGTATTATTACAACCATTGGCCGCCTCGGAAACGCCAGTGGGGAAACAAAATCCGCATCAGTGTTTGCGACGCCAGATAAATAGCTAGCCACACTAAACTATAATGCAAAGCAAAAGCTCCCAAGTCAAAATCTTGTGCAGGTATCCCGGGCAAACCAATAATTTTGATTAAAAATAACACAAAAAGTGCTTCCCAAATTCCAGCGAGCAATTGAAACGCGCCGGGCCAATCTCGATCCCAGCGAAACTGCTGGATGTAAATATATAAGGCATCCCAGCCGATGCCAAAAATCGCTACATACCCTAAAATCCAGAAAAAGATTGAGCCTGATTGGGAGGTAATTAAACCCAAACAAAAGGGCAGCGTTACTAAAACGCCTACGGTTGCAAATAACAATAACCGAGTTTGCCAACGGCCGAATAAAGTGGGGGTCATGCGATTTTAGATTGAATGGGAAGGTTGTTCGATTTTAGATTTTAGATTGAATGGGAAGTTTGTTCGATTTTAGATTTTAGATCTTAGATTTTAGATTGAATGGGAATTTTATTCGATTTTAGATGTTAGATTTTAGATTTTAGATTGAATGGGAAGGTTGTTCGGTTTTAGATTTTGGATTTTAGATTTTAGATTGAATGGGAAGGTTGTTCGATTTTAGATGTTAGATTTTAGATTGAAGGCGAAGTTCGTTTAAATCAGTTAAATCTTACATCTTTTACCATTTTCAAGAACAGGCAAGATGCCTGTTCCACAAAGAGTGAGTTTTATTGTGAGGTGGGCAGGATGCCCCCCGTAAAAAACCTATTGAAATACTGCAATATCTCAGTTAAATCCTGTACATTGCTTGTTGCCGAACTTCCTCCTTCAAGTTAGTCGGGGGATTTATTTAAAATCCACTTCAACCACTGCACGAACGATCGCCAAACGCTCAATTTCCGCACACCAGCAACCCGGTTGGCGGCCAGACTTTCAACCGATCGCAAGGCGGCGTATTGCAAGCCCAAAAAACTGTCTACGGGCGCGTAAGGCCCCCCCAAAGTAATCGCGCCTGCTGCGTATACCCGCCCTTCTGCGTTGCTAGCAGAAGAATTCCGCAATTCGGGCACTTCAAAATTGTTGTTAACACTCAGCCGGCCCAAACCGTTAAGGGGAAGATTATATTGAGCTACCAAATCGTTTAACAGGGGACTGGTTTTTACCTTAGCGTCCAAACCCGTAGCATCAATAATAAAATCAGCTTCTAACTTAATTTGCCCCTTGAGTTCCTTCTCCTGAATGTACGTCACCGTGCGGTTTTGACTGTCGCGCTCAACTCGCTCGACTTCCCCGAAGGTAATTTGATACCATCCTTGACTTAAACCTTCTTTCACAATCCGCCGCCAGTCGCTACGCTTGGCTGTAGTAGTGCCACCCCAGTCTGTGAGCAACTGCGGCCGCAATTCAGGCGCGGCTTCTTCTAAAAGTACGCGGAGTTCCCCGCCCCAGCAAGCTTTCGGCCAGTTGAAAGGTTGAAATTCGTAGTGATTTTCGACGCTGCGCTGAGCGAGGTTAAATTTGTTGCCTTGGGGTTTGGGCGATCGCATCAAATGCAATACTTGAATATTGCGGTTCCGCTGTCGCGCTTCGTAAATTCGCTGCACCACCCGCGAAGCCACAATTCCCCGGCCTCTAATTAACACGCTGCCGCCCTTGGCCTCCAATTTTTCGTAAACGCCGTCGTGGCTTTCGTAAGCGTTGACAACCGACTCAAAATCCTGGGTTTTTTCGCGGTAAGCTTGCAAGTCGGGCAGAAATTGAATGGCGGGATAGCCGGTGGCTAAGTGTACGTATTTGGCGATTAAAAAAGCGTGGTCGCGGTGATCGGCATTCGATCGAGAATAAGCGATCGCGTACCTGCCGTCATCTGTTTTGCGAATTCCCCGCACTCTACCGTAGCGAAACATCTGATTCCACCCAATTCGATCGACTTCCCTATCAATAGAATCAAACACATTCACCGCGCGAGGCGTATAAGTTTCGGCAAAAGTCGGTTCAGCAAACACCTGCCACATCAACTTCAACGACATCCCCAAACGCCCTTTGAGCAATTCCTGCCAAGCTTCCCGCAAAGCATAGGGAGGCCACCCCCAAATGTTGTCTGGACAAGAGTCAGAATTCGATCGTAGGCGTTCCCGCAGCGGAATTTGGGAATTAAGGCATAGACGTAGATAGCGGGCGTAAGGCTCGTTTTCCATGCCCAAAACCGCAATTCGATCGGTTTTCACGCCGCAAATTCTCAGCAAATCCACCCAAATAAAGCTGCCCAAACCGCCGCCAACAGCAGCCCAATCAACTTCTGTCACAGGGAGTCCCATAGATTCGAGCGATCGCATTGACACTTGAGAAGCGTGCAAAAATGCGATCGGCGGAAATTCTCCCCTACTACTTGTTTGAGGAAGCTGCAACATTATTTGCTGGCCCAGTGCGGGGTCTGGCCCATTCGTCTGCGGGTTAAAGAAAATGTGAGAATTGACCGACAGCGTTTCAGGGGAATTAACAGCAAAAGAAATGCCGATCGCGTAGGGCCCAACTTGCAGCATATCCCCGTTTGCCAGCGCGCAACGGGTTTGGCTAACGCCGTTAACAAAAGTACCGTTGCGACTACCCGTGTCAGTGAGTAAAATACTGTTACCTTCGGTGCCAATGACTGCGTGAAAGCGAGAAACTTGACTGCTGCTGAGCGCAATTCGAGAAACTCGTTTCCCATTGATAGTGGCCGGCATAGCTTCAAAAATTCGTCCCAAAGCGATGGGTAAGTCGAGTATCGGGGATCGACAATCCCCCGTAGCTGTATCTGTCCAAGTCAGTCGCAGGCGCAAGGGTGGAGAATTCATGATTATTTTTTAAACATCAGCCGTCGGCTTTGAGCTTTCTGCAAAAAAGATTTTTGAATTTGAGAGTGTTTAGCGGATAGCCCAATTTTCCCTTTTTCAAACACTTTCACGGAGACAGCATCACACTCGCCGCCGCAGCCAAAGAAGTACCGCACCACGGACACCCCGCATTCAACTGTGCGTAAGGCGAAATTCGGCTGCACTTCGGACACTGCAAACCGTAGCTTGAAGGCCCCGTCGGCGGGGAAGAACTTTGAACCGGAGGCCCGGACAGCAAAACAGTCAGCGGCGGGGCTACCTCTACCTCCGTCACCTTCAGCACCTCAATTTCCACTTGACCTAAATGGAGGTGGCTGTCGGATCTCAATGTTGCTTCGCCTTGGGTGAGAATTTTTCCGTCTATCAGGGGCGGATTGCTTTCGCGCAAATTCCGCACTGCATACTCCTGCAATTCCTGATTAAAAAATATTTCAACGTGCAGCCCCGATACGCTGGGATGCGAAAATACTATATCGCACTTCGCCGGATCGCGCCCGAGCCTCACGGTTCCCGGATTTTTGCTCGGCTGTCCGTTTTGAATTGTCTGAGTTTGACGCACTCCAGCTTCTGTCCATGCTAAAGTGAGCTGGTTTGTCATGATTTTATAGTTAGCTCAAAAATATAATAAAAAAATATTAGCTGATTTATTTGGAGGACGGAGTTCCTCACCAAAAAACTTAATTAGAATTATTGACGCAGACTCGATCGAACTTCTAATATCGTTTCCGGTTGCATCGGAATAATAAAATCGAGTCAACAGTTAACACTCATACCAATTTAATGCGAAGTTGCACATATCTCGATCCCCCTAAATCCCCCTTAAGAAGGGGGACTTTGATCGGAATCTTGTCCCCCCCTTATTAAGGGGGGCTAGGGGGGATCGGATTCTATGCAGCCTCATAAAAAATTGGTATCAACTATTCAGTTTTTCGACCCGCCCGTCAACAGTCAACAGTCAACAGTCAACAGTCATGAGGAGTGCAACCGGAATTGATATAAAAATATTATGTGCAGCTAAACAAAAAAGCCCTGAGTTCGGGGCTTTTAGTGCTCGTATTGGCTTTTTTTGAGATACTGACTCGCGCTTGCCAGCTTTTCTGTCCCGCAAAATTATTGACCGCAGTGCAGCTTGGTTAAAAAATTGCCGTTCAAGATTGGCCAGCTATTATTAAAAACTCATTCCTGTGGGGTTTTCACATTTGCGAAGCTTTGGTGCGCTAGGGACGAATTTTGGAGGTGGGGCGATCGAAGTACCTCGGTAACTTCGATCGCCCCACCTCCTCAAACGTTCACTGTCCTAGTGCTATCTCTCACGCTGCAGCTGTGCAATCTTTCCTTACAAGGCCAGGCTTGAGAGACTTAAGCTTCGCTCTTGCGGCTTTTCCGACCGCCTTCGCGACCAATTTGAGCCATGTGTTCGCGATTTCTGCTGACAGCTTCACCGCCTTTTTGGCCAGCTTGTCTGGCTTCTTCAGGGGTGAATTCGTGTGCAGTGCCTTTCTCGTGTGCAGCTTTTCCGCCTTTGCTAGCAATTGCGCGCTGTTTTTCTGCATCCATAGAAGCGAATCCGCGTTTGCTTTTCTCAGCCATGACTGTCTCCTTGTTTGTTTCTGATTTTTTAGCTCGATCGCGCCTTCGCCTCCCACTGTCGTGGTTACTCCCAGTCAGTGGTGAGATATCCGACGGTAAATTATGAAACCTCATCACACGAATCTAAGCTTTTGGTTTAACTCGCAGGATGACTCTTTCATAATTTACAAATGTGAACTAAAAATAGTTCACGCCCGGGCACTATAGTTAGAGCCGCCAATGTTTTAAGATTGTTACTGTCTTTCAATCATTCTATAAACCGCCCCAACTTTTATACCTCTTTCTCAGGTATAGTAATTCTTTAGTTCGCTGGAAGGATGGAACCGAAAGCTGATCGGCGGTAGACTCAGAGGATTTTTTGACTCGGGTGGCGCCACCTCAGAAAATTAAAAGTCCAAAGACGGATGCTTTTTTGGTCTTTTTACTTTTTTTTTGATGCCTTCCGCGCTTGCCAGTTATCCCGATGTTAGTTGGTCGGCCGATCGAGTTGTTTCTGGTAAGCGATATTTTGGGGCGCAGCGCAGGACGTACGCGATCGCGCTTATCAAGTTTACCTTATGACCGATCGAAACATAAATCGGCTTTACCCCTGTTTGCGTCCTCAACGCTGCCCCTACGGTTGATCCCTCCAGCAGCAAGGGTTGCCAACTGCCTCGGTCGAGCCCGACTTCTGAATGTTCTCCAATAAATCGATTTTTGGCAACTCCGATCGTGGGAATCCCTGTCAAAACCCCCAAATGGCACGCAAGACCGAATCTGCGGGGATGCGCTAGTCCTTGACCGTCGCACAATATCAAGTCTGGTATCAAACTGATATTTTCCAAAGCTTCGAGAACTGCCGGCACTTCTCGAAAAGACAGGAAACCCGGAATATAAGGAAAAGTTGTAGGACTACGAACTACAGCTTGCTGCTGCAACTGCAAGTGGGGAAAGCTCAGAACTGTTACAGCGGCCCGCGATACGTCGTTTGCACTGTCGTAGCCGACATCTACGCCTGCGACGTACCGAACTGTCTCCAGTTGATTTTCGGTAATAACCTCTGACCGAAGCTGTTCTTGAATGACGATCGCCTCTTCAACTGTCTGCGGCCAAGGGTGTCGCTGCAACATTTTGATTTTTCTTCAAGCGTTCTCATCTAAGCTTAACTTATTTTCTGGCATTTTTAAACTCAGATTTTTATCGTTTGTAACTATAAATTCCTAACTTGCCCAAGGAGTCTTTTTTTCTAGTCAGGAGGGTTGAGGAAGGGGGGCGATGCCAATTCTACCAATAGAGTCTGTAGGTGGGAGAGTGAAATTCTATCTTTCGCTTGTGCTTGCACCAACCCCCAAATGTTTTACCGGCACGCACCTCTAATTTTCTACTCAAAACTCACAAAAAATACCTATTTGATGCTGATTTTTTAGCTTTCTAGAAAGCTTTATCTTTCCGATCGCCATTTTATTCCTTGTCGGAGAGCGATCGAGCTATCTATTTACTTCTTCTCTATCTAAAAAAATCCTCATTGTCAAGATAAGTGAAACATTTATTCATCAATAATCTCACCCAGCTATAGCAATCCTCGCATCATTTGTGAATTTCTTACTTTCTCCCCAAACCCGCGGGGAGAGTTGGGGTAGGGTAAAAATTTACGACTCCTGCAAGGATTGCTATATAAGTGCCATTCATTGTTCATCCCCGCTCATCGAGCTAAGAGGTTCCCAGACCCTCGCAACTATATGAGTTTTATGAAAAAAAATCAATCAATTTATGAGTTGTTGCCCCCTTAAGATGAAGTTATAATCTTAGATAATATCGAATAGAAAACTAACATCAAGTAACACCACATAGGTTAAGCAACATATGAAAACCATGCAAAGTGTTCGGTACAACCTAGCTCTCTACAGCGTCGGTGGCATCGTCTTCATCATCGCCGCCTTAATTTTAAGACCTTTTGCGATCGTCGGTGCAGGGGAACGGGGCGTCATGATGCGCTTCGGCAAAATTCAAGACGCGATTTTAGATGAAGGCATCCACCCGATTTTACCGATCGTCACTTCTGTAAAAACTCTCAGCGTGCGGGTACAAAAAACCGACCTGCAAGCAGATGCAGCATCCAAAGACTTGCAAAAAATTACTACAGATTTGGCAGTCAACTGGAATGTTGACCCCGCCCACGTCAATCAAGTTTTCCAACAAATAGGAGACGAAGAACAAATTGTTACCAGCATTCTTAGTCCGGCAATTTCGGAAGTCCTCAAAGCAGCAACTTCTAAAAAGACCGCAGAAGAAATTATCACTAAGCGCACGGAACTAAAAACAGAAATAGACAACACCCTCAAAAAGCGTTTGGAACCTTACGGCGTCATCGTCAGAGATGTTTCGTTAATAAATTTTGGCTTTTCTCCCGAATTTAGCAAAGCCATCGAAGCCAAGCAAATAGCAGAACAAGAAGCTAAACAAGCAGAATTTACAGTTCAAAAAGCCACCCAAGATGCTCAAGCTGAAATTAACCGTGCTAAAGGTAAAGCTGAAGCTCAACGCTTGCAGCGACAAACTTTAACAGCCGAAATTTTGCAGCAGCAAGCGATTGAAAAATGGAATGGCCAGTTTCCAACAGTAATGGGAGGAGGCGGAACTTTGCCGTTAATTAATATTGCGCCGCCGAGCTCTCAAGCTGCAACTCCTGCTAAATAAGCTGCTCGACATCCCGATTAACGGAGCGCGGGGAGAAGGGGAGAGGGGGAGAGAGTCTGAGGGGGAGAAGAATAGAGGGTTTTTCACTGGGGAAGTGAAGATGTGCTTTTTTAAATGCCCAACAGCAAGCGTAGAAAATACAACTAACAACTAAGGTTAATTTCCGCTTACTTAAGTATCACTATAGAATTTACGTGGCGCGAACCCTGAAAAACGCTAAAGTAAGAAGCAACTCGGAAATTGTAAAGGTTAGCTTGAAACTTCGGCTGATGGGAGATCGCGAGAACCAGTCAATTTCTAATTTAGGTGAAGTGGGGGGTGTCGGCGATCGCCATACTGCGTCAGAAGCCGTGTGGCTGAGCGATCGAGCTTTGGCCGCTACTAGCAGCGGCATTGTTATTGCTGACGCCAATGCACCCGACTGTCCCATAATTTATTGCAATCCGGCCTTTGAACGGATGACAGGTTACTGCGCCAATGAAATCTTGGGGCGCAATTGCCGATTTTTGCAAGGCCCGGATACCGATCGAACTACTGTAGCTAAAATCCGCGACGCCTTGCGCCAAGGTCGAGAAATCCAGACAACAATCAAAAATTACCGCAAAGACGGCACTCCTTTTTGGACCAAATTATCGCTATCTCCCGTGCGAGACGACAGCGCTAATTTGACTCACTTCGTAGGAGTTCAGTCTGACTTGTCGGAACCCATCGGTGAAGTGCAGCAAGCATTGCAGCAAGCTAACGACAAACTGCAAACGATTTTGGACGCAGTTCCGGGAACAGTATCTTGGATCAGCTCGGATTTGCGCTATTTGGGGGTTAACCAGCATTTAGCCAAACTGCATGGTTTGCGGCCGTCGGCTTTTGTCGGTCAAGATATTGGTTTTCTGGGCGCTAGCTCGGATTTTAACTCTTTTGTGGTGGAGTTTTTTGCCGGCGACGCTACGGAAGCGGTTAAAGAACTCAACGTTAAGCTACAAACTGACGGGGGACAGTCGGATGGATACTATTTGATTGTGGCTCAAAAGTACGATCGGGGCAAAGCAGCTTGTCTGGTAGGAATTGACATTACCGAGCGCAAGCGGGCCGAACAAGCTCTGGTGCTGACTCGCAAGGCCCTGGAAAGTTCGAGCGACGCGATCGGCATCAGCGATGCGGACGGCACTCACATCTATCAAAATCAAGCGTTTTCTCAGCTATTTGAATGGGACACCGCAGAGGAATTCAAACTAGCCGGAGGTATATCGGCAGTTTTTGCTGACGCCACAGTCGCAAGGGAGGTACTCGACACGATCGCCCAGGGTTATTCTTGGTCAGGTGAAGTTACTAACCGCACTAAAAGTGGCCAAATTTTGCCAATGCTGCTGCGGGCAGATGCGATTAAAGACCGCACAGGGAAAATTATTGGTCTGATTTACATTAATACCGACATTACCGACCGCAAGCGCACGGAACAAGAGCTGCGACAAAGCGAGAAGCGCTTTCGATCGTTGATTGAAAATGCTAGAGACATTATTGTGATTCTCGACGAGAAAGGCTTTTGCCGCTATGTATCTCCTTCCCTAGAGCGGATTTTGGGCTACCCGACGGCGGAAGTCCTCGGCAGGTCTATATTTGACTTGATTCACCCTGACGAATTGCCGATGGTGGATCAAGTGTTCAAAGGTGTCATGCAAACGCCGAAAGTTAGCCTGGGAATGGCGGAATACCGAGTGCAGCACAAGGAAGGTTTCTGGTGCGTGTTGGAAGCGGTGGCGACGAATTTGCTTGACGAACCTTCGGTGCGGGGAATTGTGGTCAACTGTCACGACGTGACTGAGCGCAAGGTGGCTGAAGAACAACTGTTACACGATGCTTTACACGATGCGCTGACGGAGTTGCCGAACCGCGCTTTGTTGACTGACAGGTTAGGGCAAGCTTTTGCCCGCGCCCAACGGCATCCGAGCGATCAGTTTGCGGTGCTGTTTCTGGATTTGGACAGGTTTAAGGTGATTAATGACAGTCAGGGACACCGCACGGGCGATCGGCTGTTGGTGGCTGTGGCTCGCCGTCTCTTGACTTGTTTGCGGCCAGGGGATACAGTCGCTCGTCTGGGGGGAGATGAATTTGTGATTTTGCTAGAAGAAATTCACGGTGTTGATGAGGCGATCGCCCAAGCAAAGGAAATTCTCAAAACAATCGAGCAACCGCTTTCTTTGGAAGGTAATAAAGTTTTAATTACTGCTAGCATCGGCATTGCTTTAAGTACCGACAAATATCAGTGGCCGGGAGATATTTTGCGCGATGCTGATATTGCGATGTACCGGGCAAAAGCTCTCGGTAAAGCTCGCTACGAAGTTTTTACCAGTGCGATGCACACTCAGGCTGTGGCTTTGATGCACTTGGAACACGATTTGCGGGAGTCGGTTGAAGAACTAAATTTGAAATATTCCATATTGGATTTCGGATGTGTGGCGGTGGAGGACAACTCGCCGATGAGCGAAATCGATCGCAAGTTGGAGCGTCCGAAGTCGCCATTGGCTCCTTTTAAATTGGAATGTCCTTTTACTGTTTATTATCAGCCGATCGTTTGTTTAAAAAGCGGCTCAGTTATCGGATTTGAGGCGCTGGTGCGCTGGCTGCACCCGGAACGGGGTTTAGTTTCCCCGATGGAATTTATTGCGATGGCGGAGGAAACAGGGTTAATTACGCCTTTGGGTTTGTGGGTTTTGAACGAAAGCTGCCGCCAAATTATTAAGTGGCAGAGTTTGAATTTACCTGTGGGAAATTCGCGGCTGACAGTTGCAGTAAATCTTTCCGGAAGGCAGTTTGCGGAACCGGAATCGATCGAGCAAATTAAGCAAGTTTTGCTGGAAACAGGTGTTGACGCTCGCTGTTTGAAGTTGGAGATTACTGAGAGTGTGGTGATGGAGGATGGAGAAGCGGCGGCGGGGATGCTTTCGCAGTTGAGAGACTTGGGTATCGGGCTGTGTATTGATGATTTCGGCACTGGTTATTCGTCTCTGAGTTATTTGCACAAGTTCCCGATTAATATTTTGAAGGTCGATCGCTCTTTTGTCAGTCGCATCGGGGAAATGGGCGAAAATTTGGAAATCGTGCGGGCGATCGTCATGCTGGCGCGCAGTTTGGGGATGGAGGTAGTGGCAGAAGGGGTCGAAACCGCCGTCCAATTGGCTCAAATGCGGGCGATCGGCTGTGAGTACGGTCAGGGGTTCTTTTTCTCTAAACCTCTCGACAGTGAGGCAGCTACAGCGTTGTTGAGGCGATCGCCCAAATGGTGAACTGAACTAAATATTTAACCGGATCAAATTGCTTGATTGTCAATAAGGGCGATCGAGCTTTTCGTACTCAATGCCTTGAGTGTTAAAATCAAAATTTAGTATAATAGCAAACTATAGAGATAGGTAAAAATATATGTCTCAATCTGTTGTGCCAGCAGTCGAAGAAAAACAGCTCGATACTTCGTCCACATTAACTTTTGAAGAGTACCGATTTTATCAAAGCAATGACGATGTAAAATATGAATTGTACAAAGGCAAATTAATACCGCTGGCAACAGCCACAGTTTTACACATAAAAATTTGCGAATATTTAGTTTACAAATTGCAGCGTTACCTAGCTGAATACAATCTTGACTTAGTAGTAAAAACAGGCTTAGGAGTGAGAACAGAAGAAAATTCCTCGCGTGTTCCTGATGTAGTTGTTTGCACTCAAAGTCTTTTGGAGCAAGCTGGTGCTAGACCCGGAGGGGGCATCCTTGACTTGGATGAAACGCCCTTATTAGTAATAGAAGTAGTTACCCAAGATCGGCGGAGAGACTATATAACTAAACGAGGAGAGTACCAACTAGCTAACGTACCGGAATATGTGATTGTTGACCCAACAGAAAACAGACAACGGGTGCGAGTTATGGCATTTCTCGAAGGTGATGAAATTTATACAGAGGTAAATTACTTGCCGGGTGAGGAAATGGGATCTGTAGTATTTCCCAATCTGAGATTATCAGTCAATGAAATTTTAGATCCGCCATTGGTAGAGGGGTTAATTAAGGCAGAACAAGCGCGATTGCAGGAACTTAGACACCAAACTACAACGCAGCGTGAACGAGCTGATGATGAGCATCAACGTACTGAAAGATTGGCGGCGAAGTTGCGGGAATTGGGCGTAGATCCTGATGCTGTGTAGGAAATTGGATCAAGTAAGGGCGACGAAGCTATCCCGCAGGGAATCACCCTTGACGTATCTTAATCATCTAGTGGCAAGTCGCGCAGGAAATAAAAGCGATCGCGCCGCCAATCATCTTCTTTAACTCGCCCCAAAAAACCCGTCAATGGCGAGGCAAGTTCTATTAAAATTTCGTGCATTTCTTGCAGATTCAATGGCTGAGGTGGATTGGGATTAGCATAATATGCCCCATGAAGAACCTCAACTCCAGCATTTTCAACACCTGTGATTTCTAGACGATTTTTCACGATTTTGATTAAGTGCGATCGCACTTTAAGCTTTTCCCGCACATCGTCAATATAGCGATTAACCTTAGCATCGGCTTCCTCACCAAACGGCTGTTGTTCCAAACAAGGTTTTAACTGTAATAAATCGATCGAACCTGGTTGCTTAGCTTTCAGTTCAACCAGCTTTTGCAATGTTTCCGGGCGAATTACATTCATTTTACTACCAATAGCTGCTTGATTAGCTGGATTAGTTAAAGGCCCAGCAGCCAAAATAATTTTAACCGATCGATCGAACTTATCTTGACCCAAGTGAGTCAAACCTAAATGAACCAATTGAGCGGTGACACTATTAGGTACACTTTCATGTTTGCTAGCTTTGCACTCTCCCGCTACTGGATAGGGAGTCTCGCAATAAAAGTCCAAACCACCAGCGCCGCCTGTTGATTCTGGATTGAGACTAGCTTTCGGATTGGTGTTAGAATTGGCAAAACCTAGCTTGACAAAACTTTGGCGGACTAATTTTTCAAATGTATTACCATCGCTAGAGTTGCCAATTCGTGCGATCGCACTTATCCATGCTAAATCCGGGTCTGGTTGTGTTGTGGGTAATTTTTCCGACCAACCTAGAAACATTTTGATTTCTGCGTCTAGTTGTTTGGCTTTTGGGTTGGTGGTGGATAAATGCACTAATGCACTTTGCAACTCTTCCCATTCTGGATGTTCTGGCGGCTCTAGTTTTTCCAGCTTTTGACGGCGTTTGGCAAAGATTGAGTCGCTCAACACTGGCGTTGAATCAGTAACATTTAGAGACTTTGGCAAAGATACAAAATTGCCGCTGGGATGCACTGGCATTTCCAACGGCTGAGGTAGCAGATAAACGCGAAGATGAGTTAGAAAAATATTACGTCGTTGCAGGAGAGTTTGCTGTAATGCCTCTGTTGTCCAGACTGTTAACTGCGACAAAGCCTCTAATGATTCTGGATCGTTTAGTATTTGACACCATTCGCATTTAGCCCAAGCTTTTATCAAAATCGTCTCAGAAGTTAACTGAGAAAATGAAGTTTTAGCAATTGGTAAAAAACTCGATCGGTAGTATTGCTGATGGGGGAGCAAATTAATCGAGATATTGGCTGGATATAGGGCAAATGACCTACCAGGCTCGATGAAAATTCGAGGCATGGCTGCAATCACTCGCCCTTCGATTAAGGCTTCCACATCTGGGGCAGGTAACTGCAAAGCCGTATCAACAAAAACAGAATAACTCATCCACTTATTGACCTAATAATTTATCAAGTGCTTCGTCGAGGTTGTTAATTTCCGTTGTATCAGGCAGGAAGGTATTTTCAGCCATACTTTCTTCATCCAGTTCAGCCATCTCACATCCATCCAGTTCAGCCATCTCACATTTCTCAAGCAACTCATCAGGAATCTGACCCCACTGAGCGCTAAGCAACCCATCAGGAATCTGACCCGACGGAGCGCTAAGAATTTCATTAATTAAATAATTTTCTTGGGTAAGATTTTTATGAACAATAAACTGCTGTATTTGCTCTTCTGTTACCTCGTAATCTTCGCGAGCCTTGTTGACAAAATAAATGGCTAATAAAGGCTTGATATCTTCACTTGTGAGTTTGACAAATTCTCCACCTAGTTCTGGAGAAAGAAGTTGGTCTAAACACTGTTTGCCTACAGTATTCGACTTAACATCTGTAGAACGAACTAAACAACCACGAGTCATATCAAACTTTTGATACTGAATTAACCGCTTTAATGCCGCGGTCACAAATTTTGCTCGCGATTCTTGAACTACTGCTACTACTATCTTGACAGACCGTCCATTTTCTTTACCTCGAATTCTAAAGTGGAGATAACCTCTGTCTGCCGCTCTAGTTTTTACTTTTTCAATCTCCTCAACTTGCACTTCTTCCAAGATCTCGCCTTTTACTGAAAGGAAGCCAAAATATAGAGCCTCGGCTAAAATATCGCTATCGTCAAAATATTTCTCTATTGTTGTCTCAAGTGCATTTAGTTCCTTGTTAAATGCAAGTTCAACTTGATGGAGTGGATCTGCTGCTGTTGGCGGTTGAGGCTCACCAGGCACTTTCCAATTCTTAGCACACTCCTCTAAAACCTTTCTGACAATTAACTTTTCTTTTCCCAGTTCTCTCAGTTCAGCTTCATCAAAAGGATAAACGGAATAAGGTGGAATTAAACTTTTACTGTCATAAAATTCTTGGAGCCATTGAGAAACTAGAGTCACTACATCATCAGCATTGAGATACTTTAAATCAAAAATCTTTTCACCCATTCTAGCTGTGACTGACTCTGCCTGCGGTAATGCTCTAATGTTAAACCAAGTTTCATCAAACATAGCTGTCATTAAGACACCTCGTTTTATTTTACCGTACAGGTCTTTTACTAAGAGTGCGACGACCTGCGCCCTGTTGAAACCAGCTTCATTCCGATCTACACTCTCTAACTCATCAAAGCCAATTACTAGAGTTCTGTAATCACCGATTAAGTCTAAAATTTGGCAAACAGTCTGCAATGCTTCGCCTTCTTTATCCTCTTCTGTAGAATTTGGTAAACCCATTGCATCAGCTTGTCCCTGTGCCAAGGCTTTTCCAGACAGCCAGTTGGTTGCAAAGCTCACTTTATCTGAAGAAAGTGTCCACAGAATAGCCTGGATCAAATAAGGATTTTCGATGTTTGACTTGACTTGAAGCACTTTTTCAGTTAAGCGATCAACTAATTTAGGATTTTTAGCCAATGCCCCCGAAAATTGCTTGACTAAATTTTGAGGTATGTGATTTTTTCCTAATGCCTCATTTATCAAAGCAGTTGCTAATTCTTGCCACTGCATTACGCCTTCGTTACCAATCTGTTTCAGGCTTAAAGACAAAGTGTTTAGAAAGTTAGCGTTGACTCGGTTTAAGTTTCCATAGTCTACGTCGCTCATATAAACAAAGAAAGAACCACCTTCTTCTAGAAGGCGGGTGCGAATCCGACTCATTAAGTGGCTTTTTCCTAGACCTTTTTCAGCTCTGATCGTGATACCACTAACTGTGCGATACCCGGCACGAATTTGCTCGATTGCTTGAAAAACACCATCAGAGGCATGAGCATTGATAGAAGGAACATCAGGAAAACTTGGCTTCCAAATATCATTGCTCCTGACTATTAACGATCTGTCAAAAGGGTTGTGACTTGCAATAGCTTGATCGAGATATGCGATTGAGGAGTGAAAGTCATTCATCGTTTTGTGTGAGTGTGAAGATAAAGGAGCGAATGCACTACTAACTCAAGTTAATTAGGTTAAACGCTTGACATAGCAGCGCAAACCGTTCACTTTTGTGGTGATAGAATCTTCGATTTTGTCGGGGGCACTGTCTTCTACACTGCCACCTATAAGTTGGAGAATATCTTGAGCCTGCATTTCCAACAGCCACTCATTGAACTCCGATCGCCCTACCCTTTCGCCGATCGCCCGCCGCATCCGATAAATCGGCACTAAATCGTCTAAGTTATAATCCCGGTTCAAGCTGTCATATACATCCAATGCCACAGCCTTAAAATCGTCATAGGATGCGATCGCCCCTACATCCCCCTTCCCCTTCTCAACCCCAACACTCGCCGCACCATCCTGATGCCGAATCCACTTCAACAAAGAATTTCCCAGCCGAGTACCAATTTGAGAACCATCAAACTCAAACAAAGAATCCCGACTTTTGAGCCCCTGCGCTAAAACTTCTTTCCCCTTAGCGCTCAATTCCACCAGCGTCACCCGATTTACCAGCGAATACTCGATCGCCCCAGTCGCCTGCAACTCGCCCAGCACTTCCAGATATCTCTGACTCGTCTCATTAGTCCGCACAATCCGCTTAGTCAAATCCCCCTTTTTCACCATCATTTTGCCGCCACCCAAATCCCACAAATTCAGCAGTACCCGAACTTTTGCCTTAGCATCCCACACCGCTTGCTCTTCGGCTGTCAAAGTCTTAGACACCGCAATTTCATCTTTCTCAGACATCTTCATACCTTTAAATACTTGTTCTTAGTATCAAATTTTATCATAAACTTTGCTGACAAACATTTCAACTTTTCAGCAAAATCCCGCGCGCGGCTGTACACAAATTAGGCAAATTTTATTTTAAAATAATTGTGATTGACTAAAAGAAAATCGTTTGATATAATAGCTAATCTAACCAGCGATCGCACTTCAAATTCTCCACAGCAAATGCGATAAAACCATCTGAAGCACAGCCCGCTTTCCTCTAGCAAACTCAACAAATCTAGCGATCCCAACCTTAATCAACCACCTGCAACCCAGCTTAACTGCGACTTTAGTTCAATGCCAGATTCAGCCTTTAGAAAGACGAATTCAACCTAAACATCTTGTTACATTGCAATGGCAATCAAAACATTGAACAACATTTTACCCATGAAAAATATTCCCGACCAAATTTCCGACATCAAAGAAAAACTTCCCGATTTGACTCCCACCCCTCCCGGTTTAAAAGCTCAAGCATCTAGCCACGACCTTAAAGCCCGTTTAGATTGGGGCGAACCCGGACTCACAATCATCGACGCTCGTGATTTTGAAAGCTTCACCAAAAGCCACATTACCGGCGCCGCAATGATGCCAATAGACGACTTAGTAGAGCGAGCAAAATCCAGCCTAGAACCAGTCCGCGACATCTACATCTACGGCGAAAATGACCAAAAAACTGCCGAAGCTGCTAATCTTCTCCGCGCAGCAGGCTTTCAAAAAGTAGCTGAATTAAAAGGCGGAATTGCTGGTTGGAAAGCCATTGACGGCCCCATGGATGGCGCTGTCGAACACGATACTCCTGGCCCCGATGCCTACAACGTTTTCTCTCGCTTGCAACACCACGCCGAAGCCCAGAAAACCCACAAATAATCCCACAGAATACCTAGATACCCGACTTTTTCAAGAGGTGGGGTATCTAACAAAACAATTCGTTTGTAGTAAGGACTGGAGCCCTCTCTTAAAGCTTGTGGCCACTAAGCACTAACGTCCTTACTACAAACTTAATTGCGATCGTATAACCCGACTAAATATTAACAGTCGTGGACGCAAAAAGTGCTTTGACACGCTACTTATAGCGCAATACGCTTGGGTTAAAACTATTTATTCCTCGGAGATCCCCCTAAATCCCCCTTAAGAAGGGAGACTTTGAGCAAGTTCTTGTCCCCCCCTTTTTTAAGGGGGGCGCCAGGGAGATCGAGCTTAACGGAACCGTATTGACTTATAGTGTAAGGTTCGCATTCCGCACCCTACATAAACAACTGTGTGCATCCAACAATGATTAAGACTGCTTCCTCGCGTCCAAAAATGCTTTGACTTCCCTTAAAATTTGCCGATTCCCATCAAAAGTAATCAGCTTAACTGCATCCTCAAAGGAACTCCAGGCCGAATTTTGAACTTCCTCTACTTGCAACTGAACTTCCATTGACTTTACAAAAGCCAAAAAGTAAGTAACAGTCTTTTCAATTGATTCTCCTTCCTTCGCAGAGGAATAATGTTCCACAGAACTAGGCTTCCCTTCCTTAACAAAGGAATAACGTTCCACAAAACTAGGCTCCGCAAGCACTTCACAATCGCGGATGCCAGTTTCCTCCTCAAACTCCCGCTTCGCCGTTTCTAACGCAGATTCCCCCGGATTCGCGTGACCTTTGGGAAACGCCCAATGTCCGGCTTGATGTTGAATCAACAAAAACAAACTATCAGTTTCAGTTGCAAAAACTGGCACAATCCCAAAAGCTTCATCTTTCATCTTTCTTCCTTTTCCTATTAACTATCGTGTTCTTAAAGTCCGCGAAGACGCGCTTGGTTTGTGTAGAAGCCAATTCCATTCGCCCGTAACTATAATTCCCACCCCAACCGAGTCGGCTGTTCATAAACCCGCTTCAAAGTATTAACATCCCTGGCTGAAATAGGCGGAGGATTTCTCACCTGAGAAAAATAAAGCACATCAGTTTCCATCAAACTGTGGCCCCAAATTCCCAAAGCGTGACCCAACTCGTGCCGCGCCGTCGCCGGAACATACTTACCCACTTGATTCGGATTCAAATAAACCGAAAACCGATGAGATAACACCGTTTTCTCCCCATCCCGACGGGCGTACAATTCATAGGTGGCCTCTCCAGAGCGCGATCGCAAAACCCCTTGACGCAAAGGCGGAGCCCGACGTAAAATCCTAATATCAGCCACCTCCGAACTATCCACCACTTCCAAAGGCAAATAAACCCCCCATTCCCGGACAACATCCAACACAGCCGCCACCCATTCTTCAGACTTATTAGCATCAACGGGACGCTCAACATAAACCTGAATCGGAAACTTAGACCACAACAAATGACCGAAATTCGGTGGCTTAACCTGGTCAAAATAATCACCGCTATCCGTGGAATCTTGCCAATTTGCTAGCGTTGGCGGCAAAGGATGAACCTGTGGATTCGGCAAACTATTCGGGAGAGGAGAAAGACTCGCCGCCGGAGTATTAACCTGACTAAAAATTATCAGGCTAAAACAACATAAAGCCAATTCCAAACCAGCCAGAAATCGAGGTTTTAGCGTAACTTTCCACAACCGCATTTTTGCAACCGCAGATAGACACAAATAAACGCAGATGAACTTGATATTATCTGCGTCTATCTGCGTTCATCTGCGGTTAAAAATCCAAATCTTATAACTTAGGCGCCAACCAACCAGCACTCAAAATCACAGTCAAACCCATAAAAACAATAGACAGACCCCAAGTAATCCGGTTCAGACTCGTTTCCGCACTCTTGGCGCTGGTAAACAATTGAGCTTGTCCGCCAATCCCTCCAATGCCATCGCCTTTAGGACTGTGCAGCAATACAAAAATCACAAGTCCTAAAGCAGACAAAGACCAGATAACTTGTAACACAGAAATAATATTCATAATCAGGGGTAATTGGTAATTAGTAATCGGT
This sequence comes from Microcoleus sp. S13C4, assembly GCF_036700865.1. Classification (NCBI taxonomy): domain Bacteria; kingdom Bacillati; phylum Cyanobacteriota; class Cyanophyceae; order Oscillatoriales; family Microcoleaceae; genus Microcoleus; species Microcoleus sp. S13C4. The sequence continues at coordinate 24,070 of NZ_JAUBPS010000049.1, read as the reverse complement.
AATCAATCATCATATCAAATTCGGTCGATCGCACACAATTTATGCACGGACACTCCAAGAGCCCATTGGTGTCAACTTAAGACTAAAACCCTTGATAAATATCGCTTTTACCTGAGTCCAGATCCCCCTAAATCCCCCTTAAGAAGGGGGACTTTGACCGGACTCTTGTCCTCCCCTTCTTAAGGGGGGCTAGGGGGGATCGAATCTTAAGTCCAGATCCCCCTAAATCCCCCTTAATAAGGGGGACTTTGACCGGACTCTTGTCCCCCCCTTATTAAGGGGGGCTAGGGGGGATCGAATCCTAATCGTCAAACAGCAGACCCCTACTACGTTGTTGTAGTCAAGTTTCCATCCCCCTAAATCCCCCTTAAGAAGAGGGACTTTGATCCATTTCCGGTGCCCCCCTTCTTAAGGGGGGCTAGGGGGGATCTAGGCTTAATAGTCAAACAGCATTCTGTGACTGGGTTTGACGTTAAATTGACACGAAGAAGGGCGAGAGCCTTTTTCCCTACTGCTGCGTCCCTACTAAAGTCGAACTCGCACCGGAGTTCGATTGGCGCGAACTTCAAAATTAGCGGGTTCAATCATAGAGCGTCCCGTCATCTCCGGGGGCTGAGGCAACCTCAACAGCTCCAGAATCGTCGGCGCAATATCCGCCAAACAACCATCCGTCCTCAGAGGAACATCCGTTCCGTGACCGGGAATCTTCCGACCTTCGCCTTCTACCAGAATAAACGGAACCGGGTTAGTAGTGTGAGCCGTCCAAGGATTCCCGTCCTCGTCAAACATCTGCTCTGCATTTCCGTGGTCAGCAATAATAATTGCCGTTCCCCCAACTTTACTAATGCTACTCAACAGCCGCCCCAAACATTTATCCACAGTTTCGATCGCAATTATCGTCGCATCCATCATCCCCGTATGACCAACCATATCCGGGTTAGCGTAGTTAATCACCATAAACGAATAAATCCCCTTTTCCAAAGCCGTCACCACCCCATCCGTCACCACGGCCGCCGACATCTCGGGCGCCTCATCGTAAGTCCCCACCATCGGACTCTGCACCAACTCGCGGTGTTCCCCTGGAAAAGGCTCTTCCAGACCCCCATTAAAAAAATAAGTCACATGAGCGTACTTTTCAGTTTCCGCCGTCCGCAACTGCTGCAAACCGTGCTTAGAAATCACCTCGCCCAGAATATTGTTCAAATTCTGCGGTTCAAAAGCCACCATTACCGACGACAACTTCGGGTCGTACTGAGTAAAACTCGCAAACGTCAGCGGCTCAATTAACTGCCGTTCAAATCCCTTAAAATCGGGAGATACAAAAGCCTGAGTCAATTCTCTAGCCCTGTCCGGGCGAAAATTAAAGAAAATTACCCCATCCCCGGATGCCACCGCCCCCCGCGCAATCCGAGTCGGAACTGCAAACTCGTCGGTCACTCCTTCAGCATAGGAGGCCTGCAACACATCAACAGCCGATCGACCGTCAGGCGCGCCCTCCGTCGTCATCACCTCGTAAGCGCGGTGCACCCGATCCCAGCGCTTGTCCCTGTCCATCGCGTAGTAGCGGCCGCTGATTGTCGCAATCCGACCTACCCCTACCTCTTCGATATAACTTTCAATTTTGCCTAAAGCTTCGACACCTTCTTTCGGAGTAGTATCACGGCCGTCTGTAATCGCGTGAATGCAAACCTCAGAAATTCCCTGTGCCTTTGCTAATTGCAGCAAACCCTTAATATGACTGAGATGGGAATGAACCCCGCCCTCGGAACAAAGACCAGTCAGGTGCAACTTGCCACCTCGAAGCCGCACTTTCTCGCAAAGCCCAACCAGCGCCCGGTTGTTGAGCAAAGAACCGTCTTCGACGGCATCCGAGATCCGCACCAACTCTTGAGGAACGACGCGGCCTGCGCCCAGATTCAAGTGACCAACCTCTGAGTTACCCATTTGCCCGTCTGGCAGCCCTACCGCCCGACCCGATGTTTTAATCAGAGTTCTGGGATAAGCGGCCCAGAGACTGTCCATCACGGGTGTTTTTGCCGCGGCGATCGCATTTCCGTCTTTTTCTTCACGATAACCCCAGCCGTCTAGAATAATCAGCACTACAGGAGATACAGACGCTTGTGCCATGTGAATACCTTATTTACAATAATTAATTTCTCGATCGTCATGATTTCCGATTTTGCGGAACATCTGCCGCTAATCAGTTTACATATTTTCTAAGCTCCCGCTGAACAAAGCCAACCAAATTTCCCTCAGTCACAGCATTTTGGGAACTAAGTGCGACTGCTTTGCGAATTGTTTAATGGGTTGCCTGGGCTTGAACTGTGAATCCACAGTCGAAGACTGTTACCGATCTCACCAACAGCGGCCGTGCTTTTGCGGCCAGATTTCACGGATAGTTTAACCGTCGGTGGCTGTTGAAACACTAGAAACCATACCATACTTGGTTGGGTTTTGCTACTGCCTCAAAAAATAAATTTAACAGCCTTGACGGGGCTGCGAATAACTTTACAGGACAGGAGTTGAGCAAAAATCGGTTTCCGACTCAGCTCACTCTCAGCGGACATAAAATTCTACAACATCTTTTTTAATTTTTATATCGTAATTGCCAAAGAAATCGTGACCGAGCAGACCAATTTGCATTTGTTTGGCGATCGCCACTTCGACATTTTGGATCACAGCACCCCCAACCCGAATTGATCGCACTACGCCGATCGGCAACTCGACAACGCTACCGTCAGCGATCCCCGCTCTCACAGTACGCACCGGCCTCACTCCCAGTGCAGTAGCCATCTGCTGAGAAATCAAAGTGCCGCTCGCCCCGGTATCGAGAATCATTTCAAAAGTCTTGTTGCCGTTAAATACCACATCAATCACCGGCGTCCCGCCAGCGCGGCGCTTAATTTTAGCTTGAAATACCTGTGGATTCCCCGGTGGCTTCGCCGGTTGATTTGCTCGCGGTTTGGCACCAGCATTTGACGGGTTCCAAAACTGAGAGTACAATTCCCCAGTTGTCAATCCCGAACCTGCGATCGTGCGATTCCCTTCGGGATAGCTCCGCTTCACGAGCGACTGGAAACTCACATCGGGCACCAATGTCATCACCTGGGTTTCTGGCTGATGTGAACGAGAATGTACCTCTGCCCCCCCCACCGATCCCAGACCAACCACAACGCTCGCACAAACCAAGCCCGATCGCCAAATTCGCTTGAGAATCACTTTTGCCATTATCTAAATACCTTAATTGATTCAATATGTCGAACAACAACCGCCACTGATATCCTAACCCGCTCCCAAAAACCGATCGCTCGTGAAGCGGAGCTATCCCGAAGGGAATCGACCGATCGGCTCATCAGGAAAACTTGGCAATTTTCAAGCGATCGTATAACATCGAACACACTTGACACTCCCCAGCCTGAAGGCGTGGGGATTCTTTGATCTACGAGCCAGTTTGCTGAGGCAGGATTTCTCCAGCAACAGTAGAGACTAATTCTCCCAAAGAGTTGCTTGGTTCAAGACCAAAGGTTCCGGTATGCCCTACCGTACCTAATCCTCGACTAAGGATATTTCTAGCTGCGTTTTCGTCCCGATCCAAGACACAACCACATTGACAAGCATGAGTTCTTGTAGATAGGGTTTTTTTCACGATTTGACGGCAGCTAGAGCATTCTTGACTGGTGTATTGGGGATTCACCGCAACCGTGATTTTCTTAAACACTTTCCCAAAGTATTCAAGCCAAACACGAAATTGATACCAAGATGCGTCATTAATGGACTTAGCCAGACAATGATTCTTCACCATGTTTTTGATTCTCAAATCTTCGTAAACGACTACATCGTTTGATGAGATTACGCACCTTGCTAATTTCACAGCATGGTCTTTACGTTGTCTACTTATTTTGAGATGGCGCTTACCTAGAATCTGCCGAGCTTTGCCCCTGTTTATTGAACCTTTCACTTTCCTGGATACGCGACGCCCATAGCGTTTGAGGACTTTCTCACCTTTTCTTAAAAACCTCGGGTTTTCAACCGTAGTTCCGTTTGAATGGGTGTAATATTCCTTCAATTCCACGTCTAATCCGATCGTAGTACCAGAGGGTTCTGTGTTTTCTTTTCTATCGACATCCACACAGAATTGGACGTACACGCCATCAGCACGTTTGACCAATCTCACCCTTTTTATTTGGCTAATTTGGTAAAAATGTAGCTCGCGTGTGCCTTTGAGTTTTAATCGTCCAATTCCTTTTTTATCGGTAAAGTTGATTGATTTCCGATCGTCAGCAAGTTTCCATCCAGTGGTTTTGTATTCCACCGAACGGCCATCTGTTTGAAATTGTGGATACCCTTTTTTACCAGGAATATTTTTCTTGCAGTTATCGTAAAATCGGGAGATAGAAGACCATGCCCGTTCTGCACTAGCTTGTCTTGCCATTGAGTTGAGTTCGTCGGCAAAGGGAAAATCGCGACCTAGTACGGCGCAGTATTTATTTAAGTCGTTTTTGCCCACTTTCTTGTTGTCCATCCAATAACGCAAACAGCTATTGCGGACAAACTTAGCGGTACGAATTGCTTCGTCTACTGCTTTGAACTGATTCGATTTTCCGTATGCCTTAAACTCAAAAACTAACATGGCCTTACCTCCCATCTTATACTAGACCTGTTGCAAAAAAAATATGTGTTATCCTTAAGAGTTTGCTCAAGTTTAGGTCAAACTTTGAATTATTGGGTTGATTGGCATCTCCTTAAACTTGCCCAGCCTGCTAGATTATAAAATTGGCTAAAGTTTCCATAATAGCACAAAATTATTTTGCAAGAGGTCTACTATAGGTTCCAGCATAAAATGTTCAGTAAGTTATTAATACGTTACAATTAAAGCCGTCCTAAAAGGACGGGGTTGAAAATCCAAATTTTTGATAAACTTATAAACGGCAACAGGCTGTAATTGCAGAGCCTGGTTGGATATCTTGAAATTAAGCATTTGGGGGCGATCGGCAATGCACAAACTTTTATATTTTGCGACTATAGGACTACTAGCTTTCTCGATCGCAGGCTGCGGTGGCGAGAGCAGCAACACAGCCAGCCCCAGCCCCAGCCCTAGTGCAGCTTCTCCGTCTCCGGCAGCCTCGGCCAGCCCCACCCCAGGAACTCAGACATTCCAGTCTCCAGTAGTAGCGGCCCAGCCTCCAGGGTTAATTCGATCGACCAACCCAGACGAACGAGCAAGACAGGCTCAAACAGGAATCGGCGACAACAAAAACAGGAATCCAACGCTTCCGCTTCAGCCGGTGCCACAAGGCCCTTTGACAGCCAATCCTTCTCAGTTAGACCCCTTTGGGCCGCTGCCGCCGATCGCAGTTCAAAACCCTCCAGGAGCCAACCCAGCGCCGGGCGCATTCCCAGCAGGGCCGATGACAGTCAATCCGTTGCCCAAACTGCCACAGCGACAGGTGGCGATGATACCCAAACTGCCAGAACTATCCCGCCCAGTCCAAATTGGAGGAACTAAGCTTAAAGGCCCGGCCGCTCCCCAAATCAATCTCAGCCCGACAGCAAGAGGCGTTGTCAGGGAATTCAGGACGCTTCAGGCTTTGCTAGATGAGACCACAAAATATTCTGAGTACAATGACGATGTGAGTACATTAAGAGGGACTATTTACGGAGATGATGGTTCAACCAGACGAGAGTTACTCCTAACTAACCGACCATTATTCCGAAGAATAGAAAGTGCCCTGGGTGAATATGAGACAGCCTCAAGCTTTTGGAGGGTTTACGGAGATAAATCACCTCCTGATGCTGTCCGGTGTTCCCTAGTGCCGGAAATTGCAGAGGCAATTGAGATATATCGACCGCCGACAGAAAGAAGGGGGGAACTTTCCTGCGTGACGCGAACAAATTTGCTGCAAGCAATTTGGCGACAGGGCAAGAATAGACTTGATGCAGCCCTCCGCGATCAAGACTATAACGCGCGAACACTCGCAAAAGCGCCTCTTCTGCCAGTTCTATCCGAAAGCACGGAAAATCCTAAGCCAGAAGGCGAGAAGGCTTTGGGTCGGCAAGTAGCCTCGTTGCCACCAGTACCTGGGCTAAGCCCCCCGCCAATAGGGCGCCGCCCAGGGGGATCTCCGTTAATAGCAGCGGGCCCCGGAGATGCTTCTCTGCCGGGAGGCGAAGGCGCACAAATAGGCTCGCCGCGCCAAGTTCCGGGGCTGAATACGCCTCAATTGGGCCGTCGTCCAGGACAGCCTGGTTTTTCAGGAGGCGATGGAGCACAAATAGGCTCGCCGCGCCAAGTTCCGGGGCTGAATACGCCTCAATTGGGCGGTCGCCCCATTCCAGCAACAACTACCGGTAGGAATCCGCGCCGTCCAGCACCCCCGCGCCCACCCCAGCCAATTGCAGCTAGACCCATAGGAGTGCCTGATCTGCCGGAACTGCCAGTAGACAAGCGCCCTCCCCAGTGGAGAGACCCCAATCCCCCACCTCCTCCGCAGATCCCAGTAGTTCCTGCACCACCGCCACCGCCTTCTACTGACCTTGCTACAGGCACTGAAGTCAGCGGGGTGGTAAAAGTCGGGAACGAGACGCAAGTGATTGTCAAAGTACCGAATGAACCAACCAGCCGATATGTCAAAGTCGGGCAGCGGTTGTCTAACGGGCAAGTGTTGGTGAAGCGGGTGGATATCAAGCCCGGAGCCGATCCCATCGTGGTTCTGGAGGAAAACGGCGTTGAGGTAGCCAAAGCTGTTGGCGAAAAACCCGCCAGTCGCCAAGCACAACCAGCAAATGCAGTTATTAGCCGTCTCCCAAATCCAAATAGCTCAGCGCGACGCTGAAAATTGACAGTAAAGCAGGAAAAATGCTAAAGGCAAAAACTCTAATTTTTGCCTTTTTGCATTTATGGCTGATATCGAATCTGAAGGTAAAATTAATATAGAGTGAGTTAGTCGCTTCTGGGAAGAAACATTAGGGATTAAAAAATAGAAGACTTTTCAGCGAGTCTTAGCTTCTAGAAAATCCCTATTAGTAATGGAAGTCAAAGGAGATTTCTCATGCTCGGTTCAATTCAAAAATTAGGGATGGTGATATTAGTTGCTTCTTGTATCGGAAGCGCCACTAATCTCTTGAATCCCCAGCCATCAATGGCTCAACCAAAACCAGAGCCAACACCACAGCCAAAACCCGAAGAAGGAAAACGCCCTCCCTTCTGCCAAGGAAACCCTCCTACGGGAAGAGTGAAATGCAATTACGAGGGAGGCGATAACTACGAGGGAAATTTCGTCAACGGCCTGCCCGACGGCAGTGGCGTCTACGTGTACGCTAATGGCGATCGCTACGAAGGACAATTTCGGAATGGAGTACCAAATGGCAGAGGGACATTCATTTTTAAGGATGATGGCCGCTACATAGGCGTGTTCCAAGACGGCACTATGAGATCGGGGACGGTCGTTTTCCCCAACGGCGAGCGCTACGTTGGAGACTTCGCAGTCGTCAGGAACGTTCAGACTGATGTTATTAGCAGCCAACCCGCAGGGCGGGGTCAATTTTTTTACTCCAATGGCGATCGCTATGAAGGACAATTCTTTGCAGGTTCGCCCTTTGGCCCAGGGGTATTAGTACGCAAAGACGGCACTCGCTGTTCCGGCCGATTTTTTAATCAAGAACTTGACGCTAGTGTCTCCTGCACTTTCCCCAACGGTACGCGCTATGAAGGAGAATTGCGAAAGGGAGTGCCTCACGGTGTCGGAACGATGATAGATGCTAGCGGCAGGCGCTTTCCGGGGGTATATCGCAACGGCAAACCCGGAGTTTCGTAAAGCATAAATTGAGGTTTTCAGGCCACTTTTGACCAGAAATCGGACAAAAGACAAATGACGAAGGAAAATAATATCCAGAAGCGTATAGGAGAGACTTAGTTAATGATTTCCCGTTTTAAAACCAGTGGAATCGCTCTATTAGTTGCATCAGTGTTGGGAATTGGTAGTTACGCGACTTATACCTTGCCATCAATGGCGCAAGTAAGGGTAGGATCTCCGAGTGGTCGTTGCGTCCCAGCTATCGCTACAGGTAGAGTTAGGTGCGATTACGACAGTGGCGATAGCTACATCGGACAGTTCGTTAACGGTTTGCCGAGTGGCACGGGGGTATACGTATATTCCAATGGGGATCGCTATGAGGGGCTGTTCCGTCAAGGCCAGCCAAACGGTCGAGGACAATTTATATTTAAGGACGACGCCCGCGTCGAGGGCATATTCCGAGATGGCAGAATCAGCTCCGGGACAGCTATTTTTACTAATGGCGATCGCTATATAGGGCCGTTTTCTCTGGATTGGAAAGTGGGTACGCCGACTGGACAGGGGCAATTCATTTTTGCTAACGGCGATCGCTTTGTCGGTCAATTTTTAGGGGGCAAGCCTTTAGGTACGGGCGTATTCACCCGCGCTGACGGTACCCGGTGTTCGGGACAGTTCTTTAATCAAGAACTCGATGCTAGGGGTAGCTGCGCGTTTTCTAACGGTATCCGCTATCAGGGAGAGTTTCGCAAGGGATTGCCTCACGGCAAAGGCACAATTATCGATACCAGTGGCCGACGGTTTCCGGGAGTGTTCCGCGATGGCCAGCGGCTAGAACGATAAACTGGGAATAAGTGGGATCTGTTACTAAGGGCAGGTAGAGGGCTAAGAATTTTTGCACAAAACCTGCCCTTGCTAGGTTTTAAAGTCAAAACTATTGATAATTTATGACCCGCTTTTTCTCAACCGAATTGCTAATCTTAAATATCCACTTAATGGAGTTAATGGAGGCGTTTTGATATGACAACTACTGCTTCTGCTTCCGACCGCACCGGCCAGTTTCCTTTCGACTTTGCCCCGCAGCGGACTCAAGATGCTGATTTGTTGCGACAACTCAATTTTGTGCCCGGTTTGAAGGAAGTTTTGGCTTTGCGCCAAGTTCATGCTTTGGAACACGCTACTGTTTGGGTACTGGGCCAATCGGTTGGTGCGACGACAGCAAGAACCGATAATGAGTTATTGGGCGGGATGTCCACAGACCAAGGGTTTTTTCTTTATGGCCACGTTAACATTGCACAGTTGCGTCAGGCAGTGCGCGAGGCTTTGCAGCGGATTGCCAGCGGAGAGTGGGATTTAGCTGTACATCCCCGCTGTGGCACGAATTTGTCGGTGGCAATGCTACTGACTGCTGGACTTGCTGTTGGCATTAATTTAGCCTTACCGCGAGGGCCGATTTTACAACTGTTAGGTTTGGGTGCAGCGGCTGCTGCTGCTGCTCAGTTAGCTCCTGATGTGGGCTCTCTGGCTCAGCGGTACGTCACAACGGCTATTCCGTTTAATTTGAGTGTTGTTGATATTACCGTAAGTCACGACTTCTGGGGACGAGAAGCTCATTTTGTGCGAGTGCGTTGGGTTGAATAGTTGCACAGTATCAAGCCCGATCCATAGAAGATCTAACTCATCTGCGTTAATCTGTGTTAATCTGCCTGTATCGGCGGTCAAAAAAAGAGAATTTATTAACCGCAGATGACAAGGGATTGACGTGGATTCACGCAGATGCAGAGAATAGATATCTGAATAATTCCGATGCAGCGCGGATTTGATATAACTAATAACAATTAACTCATGACTTCTGGGTCATCCAAGCTCCTAAATGCGATCGGGATCTACTCCTAATTCTCGCAACCTCACCGCCAATCTTTCAGCCCGTTGGCGCTCCACCGCAGCTTGCTGCTCAAGTTCCTGGAACCGAGCTTGTTCCGCTTTAATCAACCCTTCAACTAATGGCGGAGACAGTATTTCATTTACTAATAATGTCAGATTGGGAAATACTACAGACACTATTTGTTGTCCCGCCCTAAAATCAGTTTGGGTATAGATGTCTTCACCTTCAGGAAAGGCTAAAACTCGCACCAGTTCTTTGTTAGGTGTAGGGTCAACAATTACATATTCTGGCACGTTAGCTAGTTCGTACTCAGCTCGTTTAATCACATAATCGGCGCGCCGATTTTGACTCACTACCTCTATGACTAACAGCGGCTTTTCCTCAAAATCGAGGATGCCAGAACCTGGTCTAGCAGCAGCTTGTTCCAAAAGACTTTGAGTACAAACAACTACATCGGGAATCCGAGAGGTATCTTCTTCTGTTCTTACTCCCAGGCCTGTTTTTGCTACTAAGTCAAGATTGTGTTCAGCTAGGTAACGCTGCAATTTGTAAACTAAATATTCGCAAATTTTGATATGTAAAACTGTTGCGGTTGGCATCGGAATTAATTTGCCTTTGTACAGTTCATATTTTAGATCGGAATCAGTTTGATAAAATCGGTATTCTTCAAAAGTCAAGGTGGGTGAAGTATTAATTTGCTTTGATTCAACAACTGGCACTACAGATTGAGACATATCTTTTCACCGATGTCGATATAATTCTATTATATTCAATCTGCCTCGAACGGCGTGCATTTGCGGTTAAAAATTCCCAATTATCGATCGCACTCGCCACCAGAATTGTCAGAGAATAGTTGAATAGTGTAAAATCAACTTTGCGATCGCCCAGACAACTCGACCTCACCCTTCACTACACCATCCGAGTTCCTATGTCAATAAAAAAGATTCTTTCCATAGCGCTGTTAATTTTCATCCCCATTTCCATCGCCGCTGAGTATTTGCACTGGGGTTCCCTGGCAGTTTTCATCACATCTGCTTTAGGCATTATACCTCTGGCGATTTGGTTGAGTACAGCAACAGAAGAAGTGGCGATCGTTACAGGCCCCTCCATAGGCGGCTTATTAAATGCAGTCTTCGGCAATGCTACAGAATTAATTATTGCCATAGTGGCTCTTAAAGCTGGCTTAATTGACATTGTGAAAGCCAGCATAACCGGTACAATTATCAGCAACTTGCTCTTAGTCATGGGATTTTCCATGCTGCTAGGAGGAATCCGCTACAAAGAACAGGAATTTAAGCCAATAATCGCGCGGGTGAACGGTTCCACAATGACTCTAGCAGTGATTGCAATTCTACTGCCGACAATGGTAATTTACACCTCCAATGGAGTCGAACCCGCAGCCATTCAGAATCTTTCCTTAATAACTGCGATCGTCCTAATTGCAGTTTACGCTCTAACTCTCTTATTTTCATTAAAAACTCACAGCTATCTTTACGATGTTGGGTTACTAGAACTTGAGTCAGAAAATCCTCAAAATACAAAAGAGGAATCTACTACCCACAAACCGAATTTGTGGCTGTGGATAGGGGTGCTAGTAGCCTCAACTCTTGCTGTTGCCTTTGAATCAGAAATTTTCGTTGGCGTTGTCGAAGAAACTACTAAAGGATTGGGATTGACGCCGCTGTTTACAGGGGTAATTCTGTTGCCGATTGTTGGCGGCGCTGCCGAATATGTAACTGCGGTGGGAGTGGCGATGAAAAACAATATGGATTTGTCAGTTTCTGTCGCAATGGGTTCGAGTTTGCTAGTTGCTTTGCTGGTAGCGCCGGTGTTGGTGATTATCGGATTAGTGATTCATCAGCCGATGGATTTAAACTTCAATCCCTTTGAAGTAGTTGCAGTTGCCATTGCCGTGACAATTGCTAATCTAATTAGTCTCGACGGGCGCTCTAATTGGCTCGAAGGAGTGCTGCTTTTAGCAACATATATCGTGTTGGGAGCTGCATTTTACTTTCACCCCATTACTTAAACCTACGATTTTCTTGGAGGGGCAATCTCCCGTGGTTGTCCTTCCAAGAAAATAACCTATTTTTTCTCTTGTTTTTTCTTCTGCTGTGTCTTCTGCCACTAATTAAATAAAGTAATTTTAGGGCAGGAAATAGTTACGGACATCGACACTCTTGAACAGTAACACACTCTATTTTGCAACTTTTTCCTCTGCGTCTCCTATCGCGACAATCAGCATCATCCTGACATTGTGAGGTGACTTTGTTCTCACAAATTTGCTGACGCGGAAAAGTACCTAAATTTTGTACAGAAACTTGAGCGGTAAGCCCACCCTGTTCTATAACTTGGTTATATTCTTTGATTTCATAAGCAAATTTATTTTCGCCCTCTAAAACCGAAAAAGTTCTTGTTTTGTGACTGTTTGCTAACTTAAATCCAAAACTCTCGGAAAACTCACCTTTGTCATAACTTCTATCCGTGTAAGGATAGGGGTTAGTTTCCATGCCATCGGTCACATTTTTAATCAGCACTCTTCTGTTAGGGGCGGGGGGAGTTTTGCTGGAAACAAATCGAGCGCTTTGCGAATCAGGGGAGATGACACTTCCGGGACACTGACCTACATATTCAGCACGCTTAAATTGAATCAAGTTAATATTAAAACTGTTTTCGTTTTTTACCCGAAATTGTGCTTCGTTAGTCTGTTGCGCGCTGACTGTGAAAGCTGCTAGTGTCACAAAAATTGCTCCCACCAAAAGAGCTAGGAATTTGATTGGTTGCTGCCCCGTAAAATATCTGGCGCCTTTCATCTCTTTATACCTTCCATCTGAAGAGATAGCATTTTTTTAATCGTGATTTTAACTAGAGAGCATATCTGTTGTCAAGATCGATAAAATAGGTTTGATCCTTCGGACTTTAGTCCTTCCTGCTTAGTTTATAAAGAAAGGACTGAAGTCCGATGCTGCGAACCAGGGGGAGGAAGGACTGAAGTCCGATGCTGCGAACCTAATTACCAAGTTACTCGATCGCGCCATCTCCCTAAAATCTTGTCCCCGACTCCCTGAACCCGCGCCACGTCGTCCAAAGAGGTAAAAGGTTGCTGTTGCCGCGCTGCAATAATTCTCTCGGCTAACTTCGGGCCAACCCCTGGCAAAGTTTCTAATTCTTCCTGACTCGCTGTATTCAAATTAACTAACTTTTTACCCGCAGCAATTTGAGGTTTAGTGCTCGCAGATTTTGATGCTGCTTGTAGTGAATCGCACTCTTTTTTCTTAGCGTCAATTTTCTGTTTAATTCGGGCTGGAATTCCCAAGATTGCACCTTTGTAAAGCCGATCGAACTCCCGCTCAAAATGGGCTGCAACTACCGGACTCTCGATCGCCAGTAGCGTCTCGTCATTGCCGTGATTTGCAGCCTCACTCCAGTTGTGAGAACCTGTAAGCACCGTTTTGCCGTCTACAACGCCGAATTTGTGATGTAGGCGATCGCCCATTGCTAACAGCGGCACTCCCACCGTAGCGATCGGCTTTCTCCAAGGGCGATTGTCAGCTTCTAAGTTACAATCTTGCATCAAAGTCGCACCCATCATATCCAAACCTTCACTGTAAGGGCGATAAATAAAATTAGAGTCAATTAAAGCTCGCACCGCAACTCCTCGCCCTGCTTCAATTTCCAAAGTATTTGACAACCGCTGAGCCGAAAATACAAACAATGCCAAATTAACCGACTTTTTCGCACTACCCAAAGTTCGATTTATCAAACCGTTGACGCTTTTTTCCCAAGGCAAAGTCGCAGTTGTCGGCGAAAATTGCACTGCAACTGTCGCATTCCCTACTCTTACTTTTTGCACTTGACGAAACGGCTTTTTGATGCCAAATTTGCTATCCGGTTTGCCTCCGGGCCCGTCACCCCACATCAGGTTAAATTCTTGAGTAAACAGTTGCGCTACTTGAGCATTTTGAATTTTTAGCAAATTGTTCGCATTGCCGCGAGTTGCTGCTGTCTTGAAATCGCCGTGTATATCGCTTGTGGTAAAATTAGCAGAAGTAACGATTACGGTTTTGCCGTCAATCACCACAAATTTGTGGTGCATCAAACCGCTGCCTTTACTGCCGTCAGCAGTATCATCAATTACAGGAATCCCCGCATCCTTGACAATTACCAAAGCATCATTTTGCTTGATTTCATCGACCGTTAATTTACCGTCCTTATTGCGATCGGCAAGTTGCACAAATTCACTATAATGATCGCGCTCTCTTTCCGGTAATTTAGCTAACTCCTGAGCTGTAAAATCGCTCCAAGGGCGACTATAGATATGTTCGACAATTAATCTAACTTTAATTCCCGAGCGCTGTCGATGGGCCAAAACCCTCGCAATACTGGGCAAGCGAAACTCCTGAACCGCTACATCTACCGTCGATCCAGCATGAGCGATCGCAACAGCGATCAAGTTTTCTAAATCATCTCCAGGTCTAGTTTGCTGGCGGTAAGGCTCTGTATAACTCGAAGCGATCGACTGATTGAAGTATACTTGCAACAAGGGGTCTTGAGGCAGTGGAGCCAGACTCAGAGGTAAATTCTGCACGTCTTGCTTTGTTTGTCCGCAGCCCACCAGATTGAGCGCTACCAGACCAGCACAACAGAAACCGAGTAAATGATAATATAATACAGTCACAAAATTTTAAAAAATATAGAGGTTATTAGCCTTCCCACAGTTCAAATCTATTGGATTAAGTAAAGTTACAACTTATTAAATTTATGCAAGGGAATAGATTTTGCGTCTTGTAGAACTGCCTCGATGCCGGAAGCATCACTGGTAGGGTAGCAGCATTCAGGGGCGTGGGTCAAACCCTATACCGCTGCTTTATGGCTAAAAGAAAAACAATTTTTCCGTGCGGTCACAAAGGATATGGTAAAGCGTGCCATCGCTGCACGCAAGAGTTGGTGGCGCAGCAGCATTACGTTGAAGTGCTCGCAGAAAAACAAACCAAAAAACAAGAGAGGGAAGCATCATTTGCTAGAGATATCATCGATCTAAGAGGTCTGCCCGATCACGTAGTCACTAAAGCCCGGGCAATTATAGCAGCTTTGGGCGAAAATAAGAATTACAGAGATTTCGGTGGCAAACGCCTGCGTCACAACCGTTTGATAATCAGTATTCCTGTAACTCGCAACTACAGAATGCTTTGTGAAGATTGCGGCACTTTCTTAATTCCCCAAAAAGTATTGTCGCACGAAGACTACAACGTCTGCAAACCAGGAAGTTAGTAATCTGTTATTAATTATTGGCTATTGGTAGCCACTCACACCAGTCAACAGTCAACAGTCAGCAGTTAACAGTCAACAGTCAGCGGTCAACAGTCAACAGTCATTAATTAGTTATTTATCATGCAAATTTACCTCGACTATAGCGCCACAACACCCGCACGCCCAGAAGCGATTCAAGCCATGCAAAAAGCCCTGACTCAGCAGTGGGGAAATCCTTCCAGCTTGCACGAGTGGGGACAAAGGGCGGCGACAGCTTTAGAATTAGCAAGAATGCAGGTTGCTAGCTTGATTAACGCACTACCGGAATCGATGATTTTTACCAGTGGCGGCACTGAAGCGGATAATTTGGCCATAATCGGAATTGCCCGTCTTTATACAAAACCGCAGCATATTATTATCTCCAGCGTAGAGCACTCTGCCGTAGCAGAAACCGTGCGACAACTTGAACAATGGGGATGGGAAGTGACGCGCCTACCAGTGGATAAATTTGGGCGCGTTCACCCTTTGGATTTGCAAGAGTCGCTGCGATCGAATACAGTTTTAATTTCAATCATTTACGGACAAAGCGAAGTTGGGACACTGCAACCAATTGAGGCCTTGGGAAAGATTGCGCGCGATCGCAATATCCTGTTTCATACCGATGCAGTTCAAGTTGCCGGCAGACTGCCGATAGACATACAGAAACTGCCCGTAGACTTGCTTTCTCTTTCCAGTCACAAACTTTACGGGCCACAAGGTGCGGGGGCGCTTTACGTGCGTCAGGGCATTGAATTAGCGCCAATATTGACCGGTGGTGGTCAAGAATTGAAACTGCGTTCTGGGACGCCCGCAGTGCCGATAATTGTCGGTTTTGGCGTGGCGGCGGAATTGGCCTTGCAAGAAATAGATGGGGAAACGGCGAGATTAATTGAATTGCGCGATCGACTTTTTGACCGATTATCCCACGTACCCAGTTTAGTACCAACAGGCGATCGATATTTTCGACTCCCCCACCACGTCAGTTTCTGCATTGTTTCTCCCGACGGTGACACAGGGAAAGTGACAGGCAAAACTTTAGTACGACAGCTCAATTTAGCAGGAATAGGGATTAGTTCTGGTTCTGCTTGTAACAGCGGCAAAATAACTCCCAGTCCGATTTTATTGGCAATGGGATATAGCAAAACTATGGCAGTTGGCGGAATTCGCTTGAGTCTGGGACGAGAAACCACAGAAGCTGATATTGATTGGACAGTAATTGCGATCGAGCAAATTTTAGATAGATTAATTCCCAAAGTAGCATTGTGTCGGAATTAGAAAACCGGGCGGTTGAAGATTGGGCGGTTGGAAACCGCGTCTTGTCTTCATTCCGCCTCGGTGGACATCGTTTCTGTAGAGGCGGTTTCAACCGCCGTCTGCATCTCGTACAACAAGTCCCAAAACCCACAACCATGCTACAATAAACCCCATATTATTCACAACTCCCCAACAATGGAAGAAAGCCGCGCCCAAGCCTACCTAGAACTAATTCACACCCTGCTGAATTGCCCCAACGGCGAAGAACCGCAGATATTACAAGATAACTCAGAATTGTTGGATGTCGAATTTCTGGAAACTTGCGAGTTAGTAGCAGAAAAAATGGCACAGCAAGGAGGACAAAACGGCGCTAATTTCCTGCGGAAGCTGATCGGCCAGCTAGCACAATTAATCGATATCAACGATGGTGATATCTCCGCCGATGAAAATCCCCAAGAGTATGCAAACTTTATTCTAGAATTATTGCAAGCCGAAGATGGTAGCAATAGTAATACAGCAGTAATTTACCAGATGCTAGCTGAACGAAAAAATCTCCTAAATGCTCGCTTTTCGGACATTTTAGAGCAAATAATGCAGAGATTAATTGGTGGCGAAAATGCACAAACTATTGATTCACTTGTCAGTCTCGTTGAAGACTTGAGCATTAATATTAGTAATTTTTCCGGTGGGAATAGAGCCGATAATATTGAAATTGCCATTGCCGCTTATCAACTTGTTTTAAATAATCGGCAACCCGGAAGCGAGAAGTTTGCTCAAACTCAAAACAACTTAGCTGCTGCCTACATTACCAGAATAAAGGGTTCGCGGGCCGAAAATGTGGAAATGGCGATCGCCCTTTATGGCGCTGCTTTAACAGTATATACCCTTGAGGCTTTCCCGGAAGATTGGGCTATGGCTCAAAATAACTTAGCTGCTGCTTACGCCAACAGAATCAACGGTTCGCGGGCGGAAAATATCGATCGCGCGATCGCATTTTTTGAGGCTGCTTTAACTGTTCGTACCTCTGAACACTTTCCTGAAGATTGGGCCATGATTCAATATAATCTAGGTAATGCCTATAATGACAGAATCAACGGTTCGCGGGATGAAAATCTCGAAAAGGCGAGATCCTTTTATCAAGCAGCATTAACAGTATATACCCGTGAGGATTTCCCTGAATATTGGGCAATGATTCAAAAGAAGCTAGCTCATGCTTAAAGTGATGCAGCTTTAACAATCTAAGAAACCGGGTTTTTTCCGACATCTTCGCGCACCATCTCAGAAACCGGGTTTTTTCCGATATCTTAGCCTCCGATTAAATATCTTCGCAAAAACCCGGTTTCTCGCCCCCATCAAACCAAACCCAACCATGATCAAATAAAATCCGGTGTTATTCAGAACGGCCTACAATAACAGAGTCAAGGGTTCGCTGGCGGAAAATATGTAACGGGCAAAAACCTGGCGGTTGAAACCGCGTCTACACAAACCAAGTCCGCCTATGCGGACTAAGAGATAATTCAAAAATGTTGAAATCCTCGATCGAGCTTTAATACAATATCAGGATAAATACCGCTGCTATCAGTCAACCAGATATCGGTGCTCTCGGTAGCCATTCCCACAATTGCGGCTCCGTTTCCTATTTTTTCCACTAATAACTTAGCATTCGCCATCGGCAAAAACAGCACTAACTCGAAGTCTTCCCCGCCGTATAATGCCCAATCTAAAGCTTTTTCGGTTGATACTATTTCGCTGAAAATATCGGGAATTGGTATTTTTGTACGATCGACCTTTGCGCCAATACCGCTAGCCCGACAAATTTGAATAATCGCATCAGCTAAACCGTCGCTGCTGTCCATTCCGGCGATTAAAAATTCACCTTCACAACCCCATATTTCCCAAACAACCGACACAACATCGAGCCTCGGTTTAGGGCGCTGGTGAGCGAGAATTAAAGAAGCCCGATCGACCTTTTCCAGATTTTGCCCGAATTCTGGATTTAACAGCAATTCTAATCCCGCGCGGGAGACTCCGTGAACCCCAGTAGCCACAATCGCCCAATCCGATCGCGCATTTGACCGACTAATGGTACGATCGCACTCAACCTCCCCAAAAGCAGTAATCGCCACAGTCACCACGGGCGATCGCACAACATCGCCACCGACGATCGGCGTCTGATATTCTTGTAAGCAAGCCGTCATCCCTCGATAAAACTCTTCAACCCACTCCACAGCCGTATCCGCCGCCACAGCGAGGGCTACAGTCACCGCCAGAGGCTTTGCTCCCATAGCCGCGAGATCCGACAAATTCGCTGCTGCGGCGCGCCATCCTGCGTAATAGGGCCCCGTAGTGCGATCGCTAAAATGCACTCCATCCACCAACATATCTGTAGTGATAGCGAGAGATTTGTGGGGATTTGTAGCCATGACAGCGCAATCATCACCCACTATCTCTGCGGGGCAGAATTTTTGTAATATTCTTAAAAGACCTTGTTCACCGATATCTTTAACTTTCATAATTTGGAATTAGTCGATCGCACTTTCTCACTTCACCATTCCTTACCCGAACTTGGCGGCAAGCGCAACCTAGGAAACCTATAAAAAGTATCCCCTTCATCATCTACCTCTAAAATCGCCGAAAAAATCTTCACTTGCCGAGTTAAATACTGCTGAGCAACTTCAGCCTCAACCCTAGCATTAGCCGCCAGTTGAATCAACGAAATTTGACTGTTTTGAGTTTCCAACAACTCATAAAAAGCCTCATCTAACCGCTGCTTTTGCTTGCTTTCATTCACATTTTTTACAATCAACAACCCGGCGAATCCGCCCAAACCTATTACCAATAAAAATTCTAAAATTGCCATATTTTCGATTAAATTCCTGATGTCAATAACGAAACTATAAAAATTATCTATTCTTCCAGCCTGATCCGGCGGCCTTTGTCTGTGCAGAAGCGATTTCAATCTCCTTCAGCATCTCGAAACGATTTCAATCGCAGTCACTCTTGATTTTTTCAGCCCGCACAGGCGGGCTTTGTTTGTGTAAAACCGATTTCAATCGCCGTCACTTTTGACAAGCAGCGATTTCAATTGCCGTCATTAATTAAACTTGAGGTCGCACCAAATTTTCGATTCCTTTAACTACCTTAGCAGATAGAATCTTGTCTCCCTGCTTTAGTTTCTCCAACACTTCTTTTCCTTCAATCATGTAACCAAAAACAGCATATCGGCCGTCCAACAAATTCAGACCGGCGGGCGTGAGTTCAGGCTCAAACAAGAAAAAGAAAAACTGAGAAGAAGCGCTATCAGGCTCAGTTTCTGTACGGGCCATGGCCACAGTACCGAAAGCAGAAAAAGGCAAAACAGGTTCGTCGCGATAACGCCCCGCATCTTCTAGAGTAATCCCGTAAATAGGTTCTTTTTCGTCCCTGACGAGCACTTCTAGTGGCACATTCCGGTATTTGCCAGTACCTGGGTCAATAAAACCGACTTCCTTGCCTTCGGGGTCTCCTGTTTGCAAAACGTAGGATTCTTCCGATCGAATAAACGGCAAACCGTCATAAAAACCTCGATCGACCAAATCCACAAAATTACCAGCCGTAACCGGAGCGCTGTAGCCGTCAACCACAACAGTAATTTCCCCTTTTTCAGTTTGTACAGCCACAGTAGCGCGCCCTTTCAGTTGAGGCAGATTAGCATACTTAGCAGGCACTTCAAACGGAAACTTTGTCACCATCAACTCTTCGATTTCGCCTACCGAACCTAGGATTGTGGCTTTCAAGTCAATCACTTTGTCCCTGTCTTTAGCCTCAACAGCCTTTTCCAGTTGAGCGATTCCGTCCTTGACTGCTGCCACTAGAGTTTCAGCTTCCGGCTTTTTGGTGTCGGGAATACTCTCTAAAAGGTCAGATTCCCGAAGGTTGAGAATCCTAGAAGCCTTGCTGACATCACTGCTAATCGGCCCCCAACGTTTAGAGCGTATGTGGTTGCCAATGTCTTCGAGACTAATTTGCAACTCTCGCACACTCTGATTGTCAATAGGTAAAGCGAAGCGCAACAGCGCCCGGCCGTCCGTAATCGCATTCCCCGCAGGCATACTGCTGCTGGGGCGTTTGGCATGGGAGACTGCACTGAAACTCAAGGAGAGAGTGAACAGCAAGAGCGCTAAAGCGACGGTTTTGACCCAGCGCTTGCACGTATCGATCGAGAAATTAGGCCAATGCAACATAACTTTAACTTTTATTGCCTCTCTTATCTTCCCACAGCGCTGCCTGCCCGCCTGTGCTGCTACCCATCTAAAGTGGCTGTTCGTTCGGCCCGGGAGGGAGTTGCCAACTAACAACACTCAACAGTCAACTGACAACAGCCCACTGCCCACTGCCATTAACATTTCAGTAAAGCACTTGCTCCCTTTGAACGGTAAAATAAAATGCCAATTGCTTTTTGATGCCGTCAGCTAGACTGCGACTTTAACCTGACCCGCTCAAAAACGGATACAATCCCCAGACTCCTGTCGTGGAGAGATCAAAATTTTAGACCAAGGTTCAATCTCCCAAATTCATCTGTGGAGTAAATCTAAAATCTAAAATCTAAAATCTAAAATCGACTGACTGTAGTTCCCCCGTGCCCGCAAGGCGACGGGATTGCCCGCAAAAATTTATATGATCTCTAGTAACGACTTTCGACCAGGTGTTTCAATTGAATGGAATAACGGCGTGTGGCGGGTTATCGAATTCCTCCACGTCAAGCCAGGAAAAGGCTCGGCTTTCGTGCGGACCAAATTAAAAAACGTCCAAACCGGAAACGTAGTAGAACAAACCTTCCGGGCGGGCGAGACTATGCCTCAAGCCAACCTGGAAAAGAGTGTGATGCAGCATACCTATAAAGAAGGCGACGAGTTCGTCTTTATGGATATGGAAACTTACGAGGAAGGTCGCCTCAGTGCTAAGCAAATAGGCGATCGTGTCAAGTACCTGAGTGAAGGAATGGAAGTCAACATCCTTCGCTGGAACGACCAAATCCTGGAAGTGGAACTGCCCAACTCTGTCGTCTTGGAAGTGTTGCAAACCGATCCCGGAGTCAAAGGAGATACTGCCACCGGTGGCAGCAAACCCGCGATCGTCTCCACCGGAGCTCAGGTTATGGTGCCTCTATTTATTTCCATTGGAGAACGGATTCGGATTGATACTCGTGAAGACAAGTACCTCGGCCGAGAGTAGAAACGAGGAAGAAAAAGGGAGTTTTTAGTTTTTAGTTCTGAGTTATGAGTTAAAGAAGTCCAAATTCAATACTCATTGCTCACAGCTTAAAAACTATCCCTTTTGCCTTCAAAGTCGTTGATGCTCCTAGCTTCGCCTGATTCTGAATTTTCAATTTTCAATTTTCAATTTTCAATTCTCAATTACCCTTGAATCTGCTGTGCAACTAGACTTAAACCAGCTTTGTGACCTGCTAACTGTATTAGACAAAACTGGCATTTCGGAACTGACGTTAAAAAGTGGGGATATTGAACTGACAGTACGCAAAGGCAGTCTGGCAAGTTCACCAGGCACCTCTGCTGCGATCCCTGCTGCCGTGGCGACTGTGGCTCCGATCGCGTTAGGCGCTGTTAGTAGCCCCACCTTAGCGTCACCTCCGGCTGTTGACCAAAATTTAGCAGCGGATATGGCTGCCCCTGTACCCGTCGCCCCTGTCGCCGTACCTGCTGCCGTAGCTGCTTCGGTCGATACGAAATGGGTGCCAATTATCTCGCCGATGGTAGGAACCTTTTATCGCGCTGCTGCTCCTGACGAGCCGCCTTTTGTCAATGTGGGCGATCGCATCAAGGTCAGCCAGACAGTCTGTATTATCGAAGCGATGAAGCTGATGAACGAGATCGATGCTGATGAAGTGTCCGGTCAAGTGATGGAAATTTTAGTTCAAAATGGCGAACCTGTCGAATACGGTCAAGTGTTGATGCGAATTAATCCGGATTGAAGGATTACTTTATTGTTATGGACAGAATAAATGCTAATATTTCCCGATCACTTCTCTCCGGTGAGTTTGATGAAGTCATCCCAGCCTGTCCCGCAAGAGGTTGTGCAACAAGTTGCTGAGTATTTCAGTATTTTGAGCGAACCCATGCGTTTACGAATTTTGAACTTGCTTCGCGACGGCGAAAAATGCGTGCAAGAATTGGTGGAAGCTACTCAAACGAGTCAAGCCAATGTTTCTAAGCACCTAAAACTCATGCTCCAAGCTGGTATCCTCACTCGCCGGAGTGAAGGGACTTCAGCTTATTATAGGGTGCAAGACGAGTTAATTTTTGAGCTGTGTAATATGGTGTGCGATCGGCTTGCCAGCAGGATCGAACAGCAAGCCCTACACTTTCGGGCATTTAGCCTAACTACGAAGCACTGAAAATTAGTTGCCCGTCCTCAATCCTCCATCCTCAGTCATGAGTCATCAGTTATCAATTCCTATTCTCGGCCTTCAGACCGATGGCTAATGACTTGTAACTAATGACTCATAATTACTAAAGGGGAAAATTTTTGTCAAAACTTTGGCGGGTACTCGGCTGAGCCACCTCCAAACCTTCGCCGCCTAAAAGTTCTAAAGGCTTCCCTTCCACCGAAATCCAAACCTTGGTATTCGGTTGTAAACTCGTAGCCGTATAGATAACTTGTCCTAACCTACCAGTCATCGAATTGCTGCCTCCCCCCGAAGTAAATTCGGCCGACAAATCGACATAAACTCCGTCATTCTTAACACTCAAACCCCTAAGTTTTGTCCCATTAGGAATTTCGCTAGAAACAGTTCCATCCTTGGGCCCAGCCAACAAACTGTTAAAAGCAGCTTGTAAAGCTGCATCAGGCTTGTCAGCTTGTTTGACAGCTACTTTCGTAGGAACTCCCTCAAATTTGCCGCTGGCATCTTTAACCCAGTAAACTTGCACTGTCTGGACATCTGTTTGCTGCAAAGGCTTTGGCTGTGGCGACTTTGGCACCAGAGCGTTAGGCGTTTGAGCGTTAGGCGTCTGAGCGTTAGGCGTCTGAGCGTTAGGCGTCTGAGCAGTAGGGGCTGGGAAAGGAGTTGGAGGGGGCACCGGGATAATTACAACAGGGGATTCCGCAGGACTTGGGGACAGCGCCGGAGCGTTAGTCGGAGCGGAAGACTGTGTTTCTGCGGGAGTTGGCGAATGATTCGCCGTCCACCAGGCAATGCCCCCTCCCGCCACTAAAGCTAACCCGCAAACACCGGCAATCACTGCGGTGGAGACGCGGCGTACTTCTGGTCCATCTTTCATAATACAAATTCTCCTTAGAGATAGAGCGCTTGGGACGGTGAGGAGCGACTCCTGATCAGCTACATTTGTCTATGGTTAGATTCTGGAATTGACACAATTGCATTGCTGCTAGCGAACACTTTATAGCAAGCCCAACATATTCTGAATCCGACTATTGGAATCCTAGACCATAATATAAGATTTCGCCCTTGGAGTATGTCACAGTATCTCGATCGGCCTAGTGGCTATATTCTATAGTAATCATAAAAAATTAAAGAATAAAGGAAGAAAAAATAAGTAAAAAGGAAGAAGGAAAGCAACGAATGGATGTAACGGCCGTAAGGGGGGTAACGGATTTAAGGGATTTAGCGGATAGAAGCAGGTCTATAAAAATATTTTGCCCCAAACAAAAAGCGCCCCTATTACTAGGAGCGCTTTTTGTAATCAAAGACTAAAACTTAGCCATTGATAGAAGGAGCAACCATTGCCACTGGGGTGACTTCACTTGCAGCCAAGTCAAGCGGGAAGTTGTGAGCATTGCGCTCGTGCATTACTTCCATACCCAAGTTAGCGCGGTTGATGACATCAGCCCA
>NZ_JAUBPS010000048.1:38665-51593 GCF_036700865.1 Microcoleus sp. S13C4 | reverse complement strand
CTGAAAGTCTTGCTATACAAGAAGTCTAGGAAGACAAGAGGGCGTTGTGTTGTGAGACTCAGATCGGATTGCTATACATAAATACCAATACTTTTTTAAAAAGTTTTTAGCTTGTAACCAAATATCTTCAACGGGATTCTGTTGGGGAGCATTGGGAGCAAATAAAATACAAGTAATGGACCAATTCTCAGGTTCTTTGTCAATCTTTACTGTGGTACTGACAGGTGTACCGTAAACAAGAAGTTTTGACATGATTTATCGCTCCTGAATCAAAAAATTAGCCGCACCCAGAATACTTTACTCACCCCAATTCCTAACGATTGACGGTACTCATATCGGGGTAGCGATCGCCCACTGCAATGCCTAAGGGCAGCGCTTTGGCAATTTGGTCTAGTTCTGCTGGAGTCAGCGTTACAGCAGCCGCCGCAATGTTTTCTTCTAAATAGGTGCGGCGTTTGGTGCCTGGAATTGGCACAATGTCCTCGCCTTGGGCTAATACCCATGCCAGCGCCAACTGTCCAGCTTTGATACCCTTAGCGGCTGCCATCTGCTCTATCTGCTCGACTAATTCCAGATTTTGCTGGAGATTATCGCCTTGAAAGCGAGGATATCGCGCGGCCCGATAGTCTCCCTCAGATAATGTGTCGAGGCTCTTGATTTTGCCTGTGAGAAACCCACGGCCTAGAGGGCTATAAGGCACAAACCCAATCCCTAGCTCTCGGCAGGTAGGCAAAATCTCCGCTTCTGGCTCCCGGCTCCAGAGCGAATATTCAGTCTGGAGTGCTGAAATAGGATGCACTGCCATTGCACGGCGGATCGTGGCGCTCGCCGCTTCGGAAAGACCAAGGTAGCGAACTTTCCCAGCTTGGACGAGCTGCGCCATTGCACCTACAGTTTCTTCGATCGGAGTGTTTGGATCGACTCGGTGCTGATAGTAAAGATCGATCGCATCTACGCCCAAACGCTTGAGACTGGCATCACAGCAAGAGCGGACATATTCGGGTTTGCCATTCACGCCCTTAAAGCTGCCGTCGCTACCGCGTACATTGCCAAACTTCGTGGCAATAATGACTCGATCGCGATGCCCTTTAATTGCTTTGCCGACTAACTCCTCATTGTGACCGACACCGTACATATCAGCCGTGTCGAGCAAAGTCACGCCTAGCTCTAAGGCGCGATGAATGGTGGCGATCGATTCAGACTCATCGGCTATGCCGTAGAATTCGGACATACCCATACAGCCGAGTCCTAGTTCCGAGACGACTAATCCTTGATTACCGAGTTTTCGCTGTTTCACGATGTTCTCCTATCACTCTAAAGTTCTTGCTTTGTGGGACGGATGATGATTTCATTTACATCAACATCACCGGGCTGCTCAATAGCGTAGGCGATCGCGCGGGCAATGGCATCTGCATCAATGGCGATCGCATAAAATTCATTCATTCTCGCTGCTGTATCTTTATCGCTAATCGTGGTCGTCAACTCAGTGGCAACGGCTCCTGGTGAGATATTAGTCGAACGGATTTCACCGTTTGATTCTAGCCGCAACCCTTCAGAGATCGCTCGTACTGCGTACTTAGTAGCACAGTAGACCGCTGACCCCGAAAACACCTTATGTCCGGCTACAGACGATAGGTTAATGACATGACCAGACTTTTGCTGACGCATAGTTGGCAACACGGCAGCAATCCCATAGAGAACGCCCTTAATGTTGACATCGATCATCTGATCCCACTCTTTCACCTTTACTTGATCGAGGGGAGAGAGCGGCATCAACCCGGCATTATTGATGAGTACATCTATCCGGCCGTATGTACTCAAAGTTTTCTGCGCCAAGGCTTCCACCTGTGCACAATCTGCCACATCCGTCACTTGGTAGGTTGCAGTTCCCCCTGATTGGGCGATCGCGGCAACCAATTCTTTTAGCCGATCTTCGCGGCGGGCAGCTAACATTAGTTTGGCTCCACTAGCAGCAAGTCGCTTTGCAGTCGCCTCACCTAATCCACTGCTGGCTCCGGTGATGATTACTACTTTGTTTTGAGTTTCAGACATATTGACTTCTGTGGGTTATTGAGTGTGGGGCATGAAACATTGGGTGCTGAAATAAACTCAACTCAGCATTATTAGGACTAAGGCAAAAAAAAACCGGTTTCTCCCAAAAATCATGGATGCTCTTTGAAAGATTGACGCAGAAACCGGGTTTTTAGCCCCGCGTGCCTAAGTCCTGATTATTCAACCAGCTCAACTAGCTTGTAGCTCGATCAATGTTTGTGTTCCAGCAGCGTCACTAATCTGAACCGCTATCATCACACCGTTTGAGTTTTGTCCCGTTAAAACTTCAGTGGGTGAATCGATCGTGTGAGCATAAGTCACTTCATCTTGACCCACTTCAATCACCAAATCATCTCCCTTGCCTGGGCGATCGTAAACCATCGCATGAAGAGGTGCGTTCTTAATTAGTTCTGCATCACCGACTTCTGAACCGATGATTTCGATCGAAATATGCCGTCCGCGATTGCCATCGGTAAACTGATCGAAAAATTCACCCCATCGCTCGCGCGGCACAGATTTGTTGATTTCAATCTTATTGGTCATTTCCATTGTATTCACCATGATGATTGTGTGTGAAAAAGTAGTAAAAAAAAGCCGATCCATGCAGGGCTGTTTCATTCTCAAGAAAACGAGGATTTTGTAGGTAGTGCCCCCGTGTCTACCCTCCTCCTCCACGATTGTGTAGGTGTTTCAGGGATTGGGGCCGCCCCCCGTGGCGGCCCCAACAAGAGAATGAAACAGCCCTGCTTAAGAAGGGGGGGGACAAGAACTTGCTCAAAGACCTCCTTCTTAAGGGGGATGCAAGGGGGATGGAGACTTGGCGTAAAAGCGAGAGTTCTCAGGGGTTTCAGGCTGGTTGTTGACACCTGTGGGCACGGTGCCGTGTCCTGATGGTTAGACACCGCACACGCCTACTTTCAAACTGGCTTCTTCACAAGAAGCTCAATCTTTTTGCCCGAAGTGTAAACAATTTGCTTGCGTATTTCATCAGCCATTAGTATCAATGGTGGGCAGAGGATTAGCAGCGACCATTGCCAGGGAGATAGGGGTGCGGTCGCAAAGACTTTTTGTAAAGGTGGGAAATAGATAATAGATAGAATCAGTGCCCACTCAACCGCAATTCCTAACCAGATCAAACGGTTGCTAAAGAAGCCCAAGCGAAAAATTGAGGTGCGCTCACTGCGGCAGGCGAAAACGTTTCCAACCTGACAAGCCACGATCGCCGCCAGCGTCACAGTTGTTGCTTGATGATAAATTGCCATCTGAGTAGTAGTCCCCGATCGGGCAAGAATCGCCGAAGTCATCGCCTGCAACTCGGTAATCCCGTAACCATTTGACCGCCAAACCAGCAGGAAACCTATCATTCCTGCCAATCCTTCCAGCAACCCTAGAAACAAAAAGGCACGCAGCATTAAAGACTTATCCAGTAATGGTTTCGACTTTTTGCGTGGCGGTTGAAGCAAGATGCCTGCCTCCGGTTCTTCTGCGCCCAACGCTAGGGCGGGAACCATATCTGTGCCTAGATCGATCGCCAGAATTTGCAGAATGACTAAAGCGGGCGGAATCTTAAAAAACACCATCGCCAGAAAAGGCAGCAATTCTGGTATGTTCGAGGACAGGATATAGGTGATGAACTTGCGAATATTCTGATATACAGCTCGTCCTTCCTCGATCGCAATAATAATAGTCGCGAAGTTATCATCAATCAGCACAATATCAGCCGCTTCCCGCGCCACATCCGTGCCGCTGAGACCCATCGCAATGCCGATATTGGCGGCTCTCAAGGCTGGAGCATCATTCACCCCATCACCCGTCACCGCTACGGTATGACCCATCCCGATGTAAGCCTGAACCAGCCTTAACTTCTGTTCCGGCTGTACGCGAGCAAAGATTAACCCGGATTTTTGCTGCAATATTTGACACAAGTGGGCATCCGAAAGATGTCCCATTTCTTCGCCCGTAACTACCCTGGCTTTACCATCTACTAAGCCAATTTGCTGGGCAATCGCTTCTGCGGTGAGTCCATAATCTCCTGTTACCATCGTCACCTGGATACCTGCTTGATGGCATTTGGCGATCGCGTCGGCAACTTCTGCTCTCGGCGGGTCAATCATTGCCACCAACCCAACGAAGATCAGATTTTGCTCCAATTCCTGCGCGTCTTGCGGTTGCTCCTCTTTCTGCCGCGTGGCAACTCCCAGAACTCGATAACCTCGACTTGCAAATCCATCATTAACAGCAGTCACCTCTGCCCGTTCTGCTGCTGATAATTCTTCTATGCGTCCATCTTTCAAAATCTGTTTACAGTGTTGCAGCACGTCCAATGGCGATCCCTTTGTAAAAATCAGATAGGGAGCCGTTAGCGGTTTGAGATTGTCCGATTGCCCTTCTAACTCAAACCCTAAACCTGAATTATCCGAACTTCTTTGCAGCACGACACTCATCATCCGTCTGCGCGAATCAAAGGGAACTTCCTGCGTTCTTTTAAGCTGACGCTGTAGTTCTTCAAAGTTCAGTTTCTTTTTTAGGGCAGCCACCAGCAGAGCAGCTTCAGTGGGATCGCCAATCTCCTGCCACTGACTGGAACCTGCTGGATGGTTCAAGCGGGCATTGGAACATAGCGCCGAACCCGCCAACAGCAGCTTTACCTGTGATTCCATTCGCCCAGCAGGAACTTGTACCTCTCCTCCCGTCGGGTCGTACCCTATTCCAGTTACTGTAATCTCAGATGTCGGAATCCAGAGTCGGCAAACCGTCATCTCATTCTTGGTCAGCGTCCCTGTTTTGTCTGTACAGATGACCGTTGTGGCACTCAATGTCTCCACTGCCGAGAGCCGACGCACCAGAGCATTACGCTTTGCCATGCGCTTGACACCCATAGCCAGAGCCAGAGTCACCGTTGGCAGCAGTCCTTCTGGGATAAATGCCACAATAATCCCGATCGCAAAAATGAAGCTTTCCTTGAGTTCCATGCCCACCAACAGGTTAGTCAGCAGAAACACCACAACACCCAGCCCAAGGGCGATCGTGGTGATGACGTGCACCACGCTGTTGATTTGAACTTCCAGGGTGCTAGGTTCTCGCTTCACAGTTGTAGTGAGATGGGCAACCTGACCAAACTCGGTCTGAGTTCCTGTAGCGTACACGACAGCTAATCCACGCCCTGCCGAAACGGTAGAACCCGCAAAAACCAGATTGCTTGATTCGGAGGCACGCATCTTTTCAGTGGCTACAGGTTCCGCCGATCGGGCAACCGGCAGCGATTCTCCAGTCAGCACCGAGACATCGACATAACAAGACTGAGCCGAAACCAGTCTGGCATCAGCAGAGATGCGATCGCCCTCTTCCAATTGCATGACATCTCCCGGAACCATCTCCCTAACGGGAATCTCACCTAGCTTCCCATCTCGATAGACTTTAGCGCGGGCGGGCAACATTTTATTGAGTGCTGTTAACGCTTGTTCTGCCTGGAATTCTTGCCAAAAACTGAAACCGGCATTAATCCAGATTACAGCCCAGACTGCCCAGCCGAGTTCTGGTGTACCGGACACAAAAGCCAGCGCACCTGCAACCCAGAGCAAGAGGGCCATGAAATGCGTCAACTGATCGGTGAAGCGGAGTAATAGCGATCTTCTGGCTGGTTCGGGCAGTTCATTAAACCCGTAATGCTTGATTCTGATTGCTGTTTCTGTCTCTGAAAGTCCCTTTTCTGAAGTTGAGAGGGTTTCGTAGACTTGCTGGGTCGATAGTGTCCAAACAGGTGCATGAGATGCCATACAGGATCAACACGTTGCCTCATAAGTTTGCAGTTGCACGGTTGACGAGAGCGCTCCTATGGGTTCTTACTGCTGATTCCATCAGTCGTGCGTCCGCTCATTTCACTCGCGTCGATGCGGTAGATTGCAATTACCTCTGAACGTCCCTGAGAATCAGTCCAGGTTCGATTGATCGCAGGTGAGAGCATGGGATTGCGCTCTTTAACGAGGTGCATTACCCGATCGATATCTTCCTGCTCAGTCAGGCGCGAGGCTCGACCATTGACGATCGCGCTGCGCCAATGAAGCGGCTCGCGTATTTCTTCAACCTGCAAACAAATTTCTGGATTTGCATCAAGATCGTGAGTCTTCATGCCGATCGTTGTAAACAGGTAAATTTCCTCTTCTTCGAGATAATAATTCATTGGTATCACGTAGGGCTTGCCTTCGTGTATGCAGCCCAGATGACCGTATCCTACTTTGTGTAGCAGCTCATGTATTTCTTTTTGCCCCATTTCATCAATATCTAACATTAGTATTTTCCTAAAGGTTTAGTTAATTAGTAGTATTCAAGAGAAATAGTCCAAGCTTTACATCTGTCATTAGATAGAGTCGATCACATCACAAATCTTCTGCCCGCTTAATTGATGCTTTTTTACCAGCAGCTACGCTAGCAACAACCAAACAGGCCGTGACTAGGGCGATCGGCTCCAGAGTTTCACCAAGCAAAATTGCCGAGGCCAGAAGCGTCAAAAATGGTTGCAATAACTGAATTTGACCTACCCGGGCTACTCCACCAATTGCCATACCATGATACCAGGCAAAAAATGCGATAAATTGACTAAAAATACTCACATAAGCAAAACCGAACCAGGCTATCGGTGAAGCTATTAACCCTTGTTTTAAGACAACTAATATTGTTGGCAAAACCTCGAAAGGAGCTACAATGACCAAAGCCCAACAGATAACTTGCCACCCGCCTAAAACCTTAGCTAATCGCCCACCTTCAGCATAGCCAAAAGCAGCAGCAATTACGGCTCCAAACAAAGCTAAATCTGCCGACTGAAGCTGTCCAGCGCCACTAATAATTCCAAAAACAACAACGGTTGTACTACCGACAATGCTAGCAATCCAAAAGCTGAAATCAGGGCGCTCTCCAGCGCGCAAGAACCCCGCTATCGCTGTTGCTAAAGGCAACAATCCTAACACCACAGCACCGTGAGCGGCAGGTACTTGCTGCATTGCCCAAGCGGATAGTACCGGAAATCCCAAAACAACTCCCAATCCGACAACTAATAAACTCCCAAGTTGCTGTTTTGAGGGAATGGGTTGATGCGTTATGTGCAGAGTAAATGCTGCCAGTATAGCTGCTACTAATCCGCGTCCCAAACCTACAAAAAGCGGGTCTAAATCTATCACAGCGGCTCGGGTTGCCGGTAATGTCAAGCTAAATCCCACTACACCCAAAAAACCGTAAATTAAGCCAATAGTTTCCGGATTTAAGTGATGATTTTTCCAGTAGGATTTCATTGAGTCTCCAATATCGATTGAGTTAAAAGTTCTTTACCTCCTTTATGAAGGAGGAAGGCGGTTGAAACCGCTCAAGAGTAAAACGAAGTCCGCCGGCGCCGGCTAATAGATAAAAAAAGTATTCCAGAACTTACGCACTTGTTAGCGCCACATTTTGCCCAGTCTCGCTCGATCGCCGCGCAGCGTCTGCCACTTTCAAAGCGTACAAACTACTGGCATTATTAACGTACAAAGGCGTACCATTTGACAAATATTCCAACACCATATCGGTGTCTTTGGCAAACAAACCGCGCCGCGTCCCTACTTTGATGTTGTGCCGATTTTCTCCCTGAATTAATTGACCGGATTCAGGAGTAAAAACCAGCGTTCCTGCTTCTCCGTAGATGGTAAAAATGTTTTCCGACTGCCAAAAAGTCTCTCCTTTTCCATAAACAGCTTCAGCCACAATGCCATTGGCAAAGCGCAACTGTGCATTGCACAAACAAGCTTTGTAGAAATCCGGGTGAGTGTCCCAAAATTGAGCTTGACAGTTAACGCTTGTTACTTCTCCGAACAAATCAGTAAATCGGTGCAGTCGCGAAATTGCACCAACTAACGGAAATCCAAAGAGGGAATGTTGATAAGTCCACCGCTGCAGGGCTGGATGTTGAGGAGTAATAGTAATGTAGCGGGCGTAAAAAACTTTACCGATTAAGGGCAAAGATTCTTTGATTGCTTGGTGCAAACCGCCTAATAGTTCGATGTGTTCGATGTGAAGGAGTTTTTGCTTTTGGGCGGCAAGTTCGATCGCCCTTTCTGCTTCAGATACGTCTAAAGATAGAGGATATTCCACCACAACGTGCTTGTCATTTTCTAGCGCCGCCAGGACGATCGCCCCGTGATCCCGATTCACCGTACAGACAATCACCAAATCTAAATCGTCTCTTTCTACCAGCTTGCGCCAAGAAACCGCAGCTTCTGCCCCGAACCCTTGACAAAATGCTGCGGTTGTTTCCGGGGTGTGGCCAGCAACCGCTACCAAGTGCGATCGCCCATCAGCTTGAATTGTCTCGGCCCTCAACTTAGCGGCAAAACCAGTACCCACAATTCCCACGCGAATTGGAGAATTAACCGAAAAACCAAAGCGAGTATCAATATTAGTCATGGGATTTGAGATTTAAGATTTTAGATAGTTACAGACTTGCGGTGCAGGGCTTTAGGGTTCTACCGCGCAGATTTTAAGCTGTGGTTGTGGTGCGATTTATTCGATCGAGCCTTCAACACCCAAGTTTTGATGCGATCTCACTATACATTTCACCGCCTGCTGGGACTTACCTTGTAGCCAGCCTTGCTGAAAGTCGATCGATACACCGCATACCAACAACCCGGTTTTTGTGCTGTAGGGCTCAAAACAGGATTTTTCCTAGAAACCGGATTATTTAGTGCAAGTCTTGCGGCAACAGTATCACAAGGCTGAACCCAACATAGGTATAAGTAATCAAGATGAAATTAGAAAAAGTTATAACTAATCCCATTCAAATGTTCTGTAAATAAGTGTGTCAACCTCCCTTCTATCCCCTACTATCATAGAGGGAACAAACCTAAGACCTAACCTCAAAGCTAATAGAGCCTTGAAGGTTGCATTAGGAAAAATTATAGATCTTGTTGAATTTTTGAGAGGATTAGTGCATGGCGACTTACAAAGTTACCCTCATCAGCGAAGCCGAAGGAATTAACCAGACCATTGACGTTGATGACGATACTTACATTCTTGATGCTGCAGAAGAAGCAGGACTCGACCTCCCCTACTCTTGCCGCGCTGGTGCTTGCTCCACCTGCGCCGGCAAAATCACCAAAGGCGAAATTGACCAATCCGACCAATCTTTCTTGGACGATGACCAAATCGAGGCCGGATTTGTCCTCACCTGCGTCGCCTATCCCAAGTCTGACTGTACGATCGAAACTCACCAAGAAGAACAACTGTACTAAGAAAGGACGCTCTGCGTGATACCCTAAGAAACCCGGTTTCTCGTTTCCAAAATTAAGCTGAAATAGCGCAATTATGTTAAGAAACCGGGTTTCTGTGTCTAACATTGCAACAAAGCCGCCAGCAGTCTGTCACTCCCAGCTAAGAATTCCTAGCTGTTTGGGCAGATAGCTGACCAAATAATTTTAGATTTTAGATGGCAGATTTTAGATTAACTGTGAAACCAATCTAGAATCCAAAGTCTAAAATCTAAAAGTTTTAGGACTAATATTTAGTCTCAAGCGAGAGGGACGAAAGTTTGTTGAGGGGCGAGGGAAATCGCCGACTAGGAAGCCGAGTCTGATAAACTATTCGCGCCAAAATGTAATCGCATCGCTGAGAGGGACAACTTGAGCGCCGGGAAAATAAAAGCCCAGAATTCGAGATCCATCCCAGCCCAAATTAGCCAAATTGTAAGAACCAGTCTGACTCATTCCCACCCCGTGTCCGAAGCCGCCTCCGACAAAAGCATAACCGTTGAGAGTTTTGTCGGGATTGTAAATTGGTTCTAGGTAAAAAAGCGTGCTAATCGGCGGGTAAAAAGCATTGCGAATCTCGTCTTTGTCGATA
The DNA here is from genome assembly GCF_036700865.1 of Microcoleus sp. S13C4. NCBI lineage: Bacteria > Bacillati > Cyanobacteriota > Cyanophyceae > Oscillatoriales > Microcoleaceae > Microcoleus > Microcoleus sp. S13C4. The sequence goes on along the minus strand of NZ_JAUBPS010000048.1, from coordinate 41,681 downwards.
TCAATGGGGCCTAAGTCAGTTTGAACCTTCATTTTCAAAACTCGACCTGCGGCTGACCTTTCCGTCACTTCCACCTGAGAGACAGTTTTAAAATTAGCCAGCGGGTGCTGTTTTTTCTGAAGATACTGTTTGAGAAATCCACCAATCGCCGTCAAAGAAGCTGGTTCGCGCCACCGAAACGTTTGTTCTTTTTCCTCATTAAACCCTGTTTTCAGAGTCATAAAGCGGCGGAAATTGTTTTCGTCAGACAAACTCTGCTTTGACAAATCCCAGATATTATTAGGGGAATCTACGATCGATCGCAAATATGGACGTTCCGCGCCCTGCCACACATCGTTAAAAGAGGCTGTCACGCCGCCGCTAGACGCGGAATAGAGCGCGTCTACTAGCTGATTTTCGTAAGTTAGCACCAAACCTGTCGTTTGGGCGATCGCCTTATCACTTTGCGGGTAAACCTCGGTCAAACCCTTATAAACTTGACAGTTAACATCAGCGCACAACTCATAATTATCCACAGCAAACCGGCGCACATTTCTCAGGGCGTAGGTTCTCGCTAAAATAGTTTGAGCGACAATCGCAGCGTAAGGCGCAAAAGCCCCAATTTCGTGAGGGACAACACCCCGCAAATAAGTTTCCGTCAGCACTTTATTCACCAAAGTATAAGTGCCGTAAGCATTTTTTTGCAGGTGCAAACTGCCCCCATAACGGTGAGTTTCTTGAATTGCTTTTTCTGGTTCAGTAGCTGTCGCCTCGTGAGTAGTTTGTTCCAATACCTCAATCACATTTTTCCCCGCCGTCACATCCAACTCATTGCGGTTGAAACGAAAGCCGTTTAAAACCCAAAATGCCTGGGGTATTTGTTTAAAAACCTTGGAATCCAAAAAAGCTGTTGTGTTCCCTTGAGCTTGCAAACTTTGCAACAGCCAGCGCCGCACCAAAGGAGAGTTATAAGTATCTCTTTTTGCCCAGACTTGCCAGCGCAAAGGTTGAGCAATTTCTACATCAATTCCCTGGGCGCGCCACTGATTAGCGCTGTCTTCTGCACTCTCGAAACTGCGGTGAGAACTTAGTACCACTCGTTCTTCTACGATCGGCGTTTCCAGCGGTTTCGGGGCTATTTCTAACTTGACGCTAGCAGCAGTTTTGGTTTCTATGCCTTGGGGAGTTTTGTAACGCAAAGTTAAGCTGTCGCCCGGTAATGCTTTCAGCGTCAGTTTGTCGGTTGCTTTGGTGCCAAACCGCTGCACCACGCCAATTTTGATGGGTCTATTTTGGGGAGTTTGGGCGTATCCCGCAGCGCTGAAAATGGGTAACAGGCACAATGCGGTGAAAACAGTGCTAGATATGCAGCTAAACCATTTGTAATTGGGAGTTGGAGGTGCTTGAGCGAACACGGTTATCTGTCTCGCGATAGTTGAAATTGGGGGATTTTTGATTGTACGTTAGCACATTTGGCCGCTGCTATAGGGGAATTGCGGAAGATAAGCTGGTTTAATTGCCAGAATTCTGTTAAGTCAGGACTTACGCCAGACCAAAGAAACCGGGTTTTTTACCTAATCTGCTGGCTGCAACGAAATATTTTCGTAAAAAACCCGGTTTCTGGGCCCCCTGCGGTAAATCTGTCATTGCGGGTGAAAAGCAGGAATCGCAAAAGTTGCGGGAGTTTTACATTCTGTTACACGGTCAGGTTTATTTGCACCTACCGACTGATTGGCTAATCATTTATTCTGAGCACTAATCTCATCGCAGAGGTGTTTCTCGCTTTCATCAGCATTATTTTGCAAATAGTCCTGCAGCCAATCGCAGCCTTGCACCAGCATTTCATCTAAACTTTTAATTCGCCACAACCGGGCTGTAGTGTCATATGATGCCGTAGCGATGTATTTGCCGTCGGGACTAAAACTGACACTCCATACCCCATCTTGATGTCCTTTAAATTCTTGTATCAGCTTGCCTGTTAAATCCCACAACCTTGCTGTTTTGTCCGATGATCCCGTAGCGATGTATTTGCCGTCGGGACTAAAACTGACACTCGTTACCCCATCTTGATGTCCTTTAAATACCTGTATCAGCTTGCCTGTTAAATCCCACAACCTTGCTGTTTTGTCCGATGATCCCGTAGCGATGTATTTGCCGTCGGGACTAAAACTGACACTCGATACCCCATCTTGATGTCCTTTAAATACCTGTATCAGCTTGCCGGTTAAATCCCACAACCTTGCTGTTTTGTCCGATGATCCCGTAGCGATGTATTTGTCGTCGGGACTAAAACTGACACTCGTTACCCCATCTTGATGTCCTTTAAATACCTGTATCAGCTTGCCGGTTAAATCCCACAACCGGGCTGTTTTGTCCGATGATCCCGTAGCGATGTATTTGCCGTCGGGACTAAAACTGACACTTGTTACTGAATTTTGATGTCCTTTAAATTCTTGGATCAACTTACCTGTTAAATCCCATAACCTTACTGTTTTGTCCGATGATCCCGTAGCGATGTATTTGCCGTCGGGACTAAAACTGACACTCGTTACCCCATCTTGATGTCCTTGAAATTCTTGTATCAACTTACCTGTTAAATCCCATAACCTTACTGCTTTGTCCCCTGATATAACAACGGTGTATTTGCCGTCGGGACTCAAATTGACACTCGATACCCCATCTTGAGGTCCTATAAATTTTTTTATGTGCTTGCCGATTACATCCCACAACCTTGCTGTTTTGTCAAATGATGCCGTAGCGATGTATTTGCTATCGGGGCTGAAACTGACACTCAATAGAAAATTTTGATGCCCTTTAAATTCTTGGATCAGGTTGCCTATTGAATCCCACAACCTTACTGTTTTGTCCCATGATGCCGTAGCGATGTATTTGCCGTCGGGACTAAAACTGACACTCCATACCCCATCTTGATGTCCTTTAAGTTCTGCTATCAACTTACCTGTTAAATCCCACAATCTTGCTGTATAGTCCTCTGATGCCGTAGCGATGTATTTGCCGTCGGGACTAAAACTGACAC
>NZ_JAUBPS010000048.1:0-38565 GCF_036700865.1 Microcoleus sp. S13C4 | reverse complement strand
TCGATACCCCATCTTGATGTCCTTTAAATTCTTGTATCAGCTTGCCTGTTAAATCCCACAACCGGGCTGTTTTGTCCCTTGATGCCGTAGCGATGTATTTGCCGTCGGGACTAAAACTGACACTCGATACCCCATCTTGATGTCCTTTAAATTCTTGTATCAGCTTGCCTGTTAAATCCCACAACCGGGCTGTTTTGTCCGATGATCCCGTAGCGATGTATTTGCCGTCGGGACTAAAACTGACACTCCATACCCAACCTTGATGTCCTTTAAACCGATTTTGTTCTCGGATGTTGTCGAGAATCTGGTTGAGGGCAATCTGGGGAGTAGATACCGGGTAATCAGTAAGGGAACGAACATTTTTGACTGTAGCTTTGAGTTCTTTTCCCGTTTTCACGGCTGAGATTAAAGCATCTATTTGGTTATTGCCAGATTCAAACAGTCTCAAAGCATCACTTGCAGCGCGCTCTAATTTGGTCAATTTCTGTGCCTTGTCCACTTGCTGCCACGCTAATCCCATTACAGTTGCAGCTAAAACTAGGCTAATACTCAATACCGCTGTACCAATACCAATTCGTCTCTGGGCTTTTTGCTGTGATTCTACGGACAAAAGTTCTGCTTTTTGTGTGGCCTCTGCTAATATCTGATTTTTGGCTTCAGTCTGCTTGAATTTTTCGCGTAATTCTAGTAATTCCGCACCGCGCTGTTTTCGGATAAAAGGTACTAAATAATCGTGAACAAGTTGGTAGAGTTCAATGGGAGTTGCAGGCACTTCTAACACCAATCCCGATTTAACCATAATCTCTAAAACCAACTCTAATTTTTCTGACTCGCTTCCTAAATCTGCTGCTACTTCAAGCAAAGTTTTTTGAGGACGGGTATTGTTTTCATCCGTCAGTAAATACAAGACAAGTTCGGCAATGTCTTTATTCTCTTTGCCACAGTCGGCGATAACTTCTGCTAAAAATTCCTCAACCAGTTTGACCTTAGCCTGACTGCCAAGTTGCTGATATTCACTCAGTCGAGTAATCTGCCTTTTTTCCAGTTGCATTCCCACGACTTGAAGTTCGATCGGTCGTACTTCTCCCACTTCACCTGCTAAATCTGCTACCAGTGCGTTTGCCAAATCATCGTCCAAGTAAAATTGAGATCCTTTTGTTAATGTTTGAACAATAGCTTTCGCATCTGAAATTGAGAAATTTCCCAAGTAATAGCAGATTTTTTTCGTTAGAATGTCGTTATCAATTATTGATAAATTGGTGGCGCGATTGAACTCTAACAAGTAGAAAAGATAATCTTCCCGCAGCGACAGAATAATTTTGAGGTGGCTAATCCGATTTAAACATTCAGCCAGAAAATCATATAACTCTCGCCTACCAATTGGATCTCGGTAAGCAAAGAAAAATTCCTCAAACTGGTCAAAGATTAATACAGTTAATAAATTACGGTCTTGATTCAGTTGCAACTGTTTTAAAATAGCTGTTGGGGTGTCGATCGGTTCTGACAAATTCACAGCTTTTAATTGTTCAATTCCTGCTTTCAAAGACTCACCGCAATCCCTCACCCAATCATGATACGATTGCAATAAAATAGGCAATACGTCCCGCGCTTCAAAAGTTGTCAGTTGCAGTGCCGGAACTAACCATGCCTGAATTATCGAACTTTTTCCTACCCCAGATTGTCCGTGAACGATCGTCAACTTGCAAGCAGGTGTACGTATCCGTTTACTTATCTCTTTAATATCGCGCGATCGCCCGGAAGCTGCTTCAATTTCCTCAACAATTTTAGCTTTTGACTTACCGGATTCTAAAGCGATGTCAATTATTTGTTGCGGCGACTGCAAGCGGCTGGCACCAATAAAAGCTTGCAACCCATATTTGCTTTTAACTGCTTGTTGTTCGAGTTTGATATCAAAGGCTTTTAAATATTCCCCTTGCTCAAAATACAGAGTTCTCAACTCTTCTAAAATCCTCAGATAAAGCTGCACATCATCTTGAGGCTGGGTAATTACTTTCGCTTGTTTTAAAATTTCTACAATCTCAAGAGTGGAAAATACAGACTCACTCCCCCCCTTAGCAAGGGCGGGCTGGGGGGGGTTAACTGTCGAACAGGGCATAAGATTTCGCTGCCCTTTTGCCAAAAGTAGCAGATACAAACCAGTCTCTTTTTTATTTATTCCTGCTTGTTCCAAAACCGACAATGCTAATTTAGCCGATTCGCAAGCTTTTTCCCACTGAGATTGTTGCAGCGCCACCTCAGCCAAAAAGCCGTAATCTTCAGCTAGTTGACTCAGAGTGCCGTAATTTACGTGTATTTTTAATGCTTTTTTAGCTAAATTTTCCAACTCTTCCCAAGCTTGTAAAAGTCGCAGCACTTCGCAGAGTTCGCTAATACATTTCGCAGCTAAATCATGTCGCTGCACTTGCTCAAAAATCTCTAGAGATTGCTGTAAATACTTTCTAGCTTCTTGCCAATAACCTTGATTTCCAGCCCGGTGCAATTCAGCTTTGCGGTTGTAAGCTTCAGCAATCTTCTTGCCGACAATTCCTTGTCTTTCTAACGGGTGATTTTGCTGCCAAAATGTCAAACTTTGCTGATAATGTTCGAGTGCTAAATCTATTTGATTTTTCTTAACTTCAACTAAACCGCGAATAAATTGCCAACTAGCTTGCAATTCCGGGCCTAATGCTGCATTTAGCAGGTCATTCTCCAACAACTCAATTTCACAGTCATCTAACTTGAAATTCTCAATATCAGCAAAAGCCTGGTCTGCTTTTTGTCGCAAAAAAATCCTCAAATCATCGGGCGACATCGTAAACTGAATTGGAGGAGGAGCCCAAGACTTCAAATCATTCGCCGATCGACTGAATTTAGACAGTACGGAATCCGTCACCCATAATATCAAAGGAAAAGCAAAATCTTGCTTGAATTGATCTCGCGCTCTATTTGCCCCCGCTAACAGGTCATCAAGAGCAACCACCGATTCGATACCGACAATTATTAAAGCTTTCGGCGGTTGCTCTTGGACGGCATTGAGAATAGTTTGATAAAGTGTTTTGGTAGCAGGTTCGAGGGCTAATTCTTGATATTCAACAGTAGAGCGATCGCGCAGCTTTTCCAGCATTGCAGAACGCAAGCTAGCATAATTGCAGCGCACTATAGTTAAAGAAAACTTTCCTTGAAAGCGGGCGATCGTCCGTACCAAAGTAGAGAGCGATCGCTCGTTTTCGGCTGCAATATCTTCGGCTAGATTTGAGTTTACCATAATCTCACGAATTTTGCTGCTGCCACAGCTTAAATTTGTCAGTTTCCATCAACAGCGGATTCAACGCAAACCAATTTCCTTGAGTGTCTGCATATTCAAAAACCCACAGGTTTCGCAGCAAATCTTGGTATTCTTTATCTCCGTTAATGCTTTGTTCTTTCACCACCTTAAACAGTAATTCCCACTCATCATTATCAATGCCGCGAATCAGAGTGTCGCGGGAACTGCGAATCACTGATTTCAACACATTTTGCGAAATTGGAGGGTCATCTTGCTGCAAGCAACCAAACAGCATTCCCATCAAGTTTCGCAGATGACCTCCGCTGACTCGGCACAATTCATCTAAAGTTTCATGACTGTCAAAAACTTCGGTAATTAATGTGATATGTTCCTCTGGCACAACATCGGGAAAAGCCCGCGACATCACCATGCGCCGCAGCAAATTCATCCCCTCAACACATTCGCTGCCGTCTCTATTCTTTACTGGTACCATCGGCAAAACTTTCGGGTCAACTCCCCCTCCCAATCGATTTTTCAAAATTTCACTTTCATTGCCAAAAATCAATCCCAGCGGTAGGGTATAAACTAAATGGCAATTCAGTTGCCGTAACTGATCGCCCCGGTCAATAAAGATATATTCTGGCAACAGTCGCCCCGCTGCATTGGGTCGAGAAACTATCCTGTCTAAGTTGTCAACTATCACCACCAAACCTTTTTTACCGCGCTGCTTTAACTGATTAATGGCTACATCAATAATTTCTTGATTAATCAGTTCTAACATTTTATTGGCTTGCGGTTCCATGTACTGTCTCAGTTTAGATCGCAAGTCGGGATTACTTTTGGTTTTGGCAGTAATTTTGGCGATACCTAAAGGCAGAGAAACTTCCAGATTTCCGTCTGTATTGCCCTTATATTTGCTACCAAAAAGTTCTCCTTCAGCTTCTAAAGTCACAGGGGTTTGTAAAAAATTCCAACTATTTTTTAAGAATTCTTTAAAGCCCTGGGGCTGCAAGGAAATTTTACCCTCTTCCAAGCTTTGGCTGACTCGCCGGGCGATCGCTAACATGATATCCGTCAAATCGAGATCCATTTCATCGAGGTCTTGTGTTGACTCGAAGTAAACTACATGAAATCCCTCATCTGTCAACTCTTTTTCCAGTCGCGACAATTCAGTAGACTTGCCGCAACCGATATGTCCGCTAAATAATTGGCAAGTCCGTTTATCGGGTGACACGCGGGTAATTGTTCGTTTGAGTATGTTAATAATTTTCCCGCCGCGCACCTCAGCAAAATCAATGTAGTAGCGCCCATCTTCGGCATAGCCCAATATCAGGGATCGACTGGGGTTGCAGGCGTCGCAGAATCGCTCAAAATCTAGGTTCATAAAATTTTCTAAATTAGTTTTTGTAGTTATTGTAGGGTGGGTCAGGGCTGAATGTTTTTACTAGAGACTAAACATTTTTCCGGCTAACCACCCTACGGTTAGTTAGCTGACCACCCATACGTCGAAGACTATTAGTGTGAACCTGGATGCTGTTTCCAATATTGGTAGGCGGCATAGGCTAAGGTGACAGCGCCGCTGACGATGGCTGCTTCATCGACCTCAAATTGCGGGTGATGGAGGGGATAGTTCGGTTTGTCAGTCAGTCCCACTCCTAAGCGAAACATGGTTCCCGGGGCGTGTTCTAAGTACATCGAAAAATCTTCCGCGCCGAGGGATGGTTCTGGTAAAATTTGGACGCGCGATCGACCTAAAGCTTCTAAAGCCGCACTTTCGACTAATTGCGTGAGTTTTGGGTCGTTTTGGACTCCGGGCACGCCGCGCTTGTAAGTGAGTTCGTACTTAGCGCCGTATGTCGCGCAAACGCTGGAGACAATTTGTTCGATCCAAGCCGGCAGTTTTTCGTGGGTTTCGGGGTGGAGCGATCGCACGGTTCCCAATAATTTTACTCGATCGGCAATTACGTTCGGCGCTCGTCCGCCGTTAATTTGCCCGATCGTCAAAACCAGTGGTCTCAAAGGATTTTGCGTGCGGCTAATTGCCTGCTGCAAAGTGGTAATTATCTGAGAAGCAATCCAAATTGCGTCAATCGCCTCGTGGGGACGCGCACCGTGGCCGGATTCGCCCATCACAATCAATTCTATGTCATCTGCCGCCGCCGTCAGGGCCCCGTGGCGGATACCGATGCAACCGCCGGGAATCGTCGGGAAAACGTGCACTCCGAGGATGCCGTCAACATCTTGCATCGCCCCGTCTTTAATCATCCATTGAGCACCTTGGGCAATCTCTTCTGCAGGCTGAAACAAGAAGCGGACGTGACCGGGCAATTTTTCCCCTAGCTGAGACAATATCATTGCTGCGCCCAAACCGACGGTGGTGTGGATGTCGTGGCCGCAGGCGTGCATGACTCCCTCGTTGCGGGAGGCAAATTCTAAGTTGGTGCGTTCTTGAATCGGCAAAGCGTCCATATCGGTGCGAATTGCCAGCCAGCGGGATTCGCTGCTGTTGCCTTTGAGTTCGCCGAGCACTCCTGTTTTGCCGATTCCTTCGATCGCGCGGACTCCGCTGGATGCGAGAACTCCGGCTACGTAGGCGGCGGTTTGATATTCTTGGCCGCTGAGTTCGGGGTGGGAGTGGATGTGGCGGCGAATTTCGATTAAGCGGGGTGCTAGGGTGGCGGCTAATTCTTTGATGCGGGGAAGCATGAATTTAGTTGGGGAGTGCGGTACAAGTTGTAGTCAACTAGGTTAACGCATATGTTTGGGGGTGAACAGGGTTACAAGGGGCAAAAGTGCGATCGGGCTTTTAGATGGCAATGCTATTTCGTTTGTGAATAAGATTTTTTTTTCTAACCGCAGAGGGCGCAGAGGACGCAGAGAAAAGAGAGAAAAGAGAGTTAGGTAGAAACGGGGAATAAAAGTCAATTTTTTAGGTTAAAAGGCTGATTTTTAGTTGACAATTTTTGGTTGTGATATCATCAAACAGTAAATTTACAGCCAATTCCCTGTTTATCAACGACACCCCAGATCGATCGCTCCCTCCCCCGTAGGGACACGGCAATGCCGTGTCCCTACTTAATAAACCTGGAATACCCTGTATTAAAATTATTTCCTATGATTAGCTTTGGATTCTGGAATGTAATAATTTTAATGACAGTCGCTTTGTTTCTCAAATTTAATTGGCGATTAGATAGCGAAAAAATAGCATGGCAAGATTCTTTGTTTTTAAAACATCCTGCGATCCAAAGGTTGACTCGGTTTTTTCGTCAACCTATCGTTAACTTTATTTTGCAAGCAGTTATTGTATTAGTTCTCACCCGATTTCTCTGTTATACGGGTTGGTTGGTTTACAATCTAACTAATCGGCCCGAGCCGCCTTACTGGGATTTTAAGTGGTTTTATGTAGCGAGTAGATTAGCCCATCAGCATTTGAGTCCCTTTAATGTGGAGGTCTTTAACATCGGTTTCTGTAGCATCACAAAAGTGTGCGGGTTTATTCCATCTTTTGTTTATCCACCTAATATCATTCCTCCGCTGTGGTTTTTGGGCTATTTCCCGATGAAGACTGCATTCACAATCTGGACTTGGCTGCATCTTATTGCCACAGGTTTTGTTTTATGGGGAGCGAATATTTTGTTGGTGTCGCACTCACGAGCTTTTCGGACTATTTGTAGTATATCAGTTGCATTCCTATACGGTTTTGTCTTCGATCTTCAAGTGGGCAATGTGGCAACTTTTATTGCTGTTCTGCTGTTATGGATGTTTATTTATGCTAGAAAAAATCAGGATGTAATTGCCGGAGTTTTCTTAGGAATTGCCCTGTTTAAACCCACTTTAGTTATATTGTTTCTTCCTTATTTCTTAATCAAAAGACGGTTTAAGCTAGTTTTTATATCTATAGTCACGGTAACTGTTTTGGCAGTTATAGGTCTAGCTGTAACGGGCAATTCCTTAACAGGATTTATACAGGATGCGACTCGTGGATTTCCACTCTGGCTCAACGATCCATCGAATAATGCTTATATTTCTATGAGTCGCCTTGATTTAAGGGTTATGGGGCCGAGATTTTTCCCCGATAGTCCCTTCGTGGCGAAGCTATTTTCTGACTTGATAATTCTGCTGCTAGTTGGTTTAGTGAGTTGGTATTTTTACAAAAAACAATCTCGCAATGCTTGGTCAAAAAAGGTTGACTTATCTGAAATGGTGCTAATTTCCACTTTGAGTATTGCTATCAACTATTCTCAGCCCACCAGTTCTGTGATGTTAGCACCGGCGGTGGTTTTTTTGCTGAATGATTTATGTTTTCAGATTAAAAATTGTGCCTTCTCTAGGCAAAGAATGTCGGTTTGGTTATTGGGCGTTGGCTGTGTCATGGTGCAAACCGCTGTGATTCATGGCGGGCTGTTGGTGTTTCTAGGAAAGCGGTGGAACTGGAAGGGGGGGGAATTGCCTTATTTGTTTAAAGTAACTATTTTTTCACTACCGACTTATGCGATTTTAGGCCTTACGTTAAGTGTTTTAGTCTTAGCAATTACCTCTCTTCGTCAAAAACAGGTTGCTGAATTTGACCGACCGAGCTGAAGCAGGAAATAGACATTCATCTGACCAAGAGCAAGTAATAGGTAGCGTGTTCACCATATCATTTTATAACAAATTTATTCATCTCTCTCTTCTCTTCCTCTGTGTTCTCTGCGTCCTCTGCGGTTAAATCATTCAGAAACAACCTTAAATGATATTACTTGTCGCTGTCGATTTTCTGTTGCTGCGATCGATCTTCGCTTTGAATTCTCCCCTCAGATTTAGCCTCATCTACTGCTTCTTGAATTAATGTCAACACCATATTCGAGACCGGCCGATAATGCGATTTGGCTAACCGCTCTAGGTCTGCTTTAAGTTCTTCGGGAAGATATACAACTATTCTGGGGAGTTTTGCTGGCAAGGCTGTTATTTGTGCTTTTACTGCCCTATTGTACCTTTTTTTGACCTCTACAGTATCAATTTCACCCTCACGGGTTGACTCGGAGTGCATACCGTGATACTTTAGAGTAGACACAAAACAAAACCCCCACCGCTCAGACTCGCAATCGTTCGGTGGGGGCTTGAACTCCCATATTTAGGAGAAACTCTATGATATCACCGCCAAAGTCAGTTCCCGAACTGCTCCGGGAAGAAATTCCTGATGTACCTCAAGGTAAGCAACCGATTCGTTTGCTGTTGTGTGGCGTTCCCAAAGCGGTAGACAGCATCGTTAATCTGTTGCACGTTTTAGGTTTTGCAGAAGTTGGGGAATGGAGCCCGCCTCTACCATCGCCGATAGCGGGTGAGGTAATTCGGATTTTAACCCGTTACTGGAAAGAGTAATGTTTGAGGGCGATCGTATGAATTGAAAAAGTGCGATCGTCCATTAGCTCACTTCCAAAAGTTCGCTCAAAAACTCAATAAAATTTGCCAAAGCAGGAACCTGCTGTTGCGTCTGTTCGCTCACCCAATTATTATCAGCAATACTTGTGGTATTAGTCTTCCCAGGTTTGAGAACGCTGACAACAGTAGCCACTAAAGCCTTCTGATCATCAAACGGGCCCCAGTGATTTTTGTGTTCCTCAGACAGTCCATTCAAATAAGCCAGCCCGCAATTCATAACTTCAGGATAGACAACGTTGCCGCACTCGCACAATAAATTATCTAAAACACCTTGCTGCTGATTATCTGGCAAAACATAAATTCCTGTTCGCGGTGGCCCTTCCTGACAAATTCCAGCCTGATTTGGAAATCCCGGAAAATCATTCTGAAACTGCTGATAATAGTCTCTAGCAACAGTATCAGGAAGCTTCTTGTCAGAATCAGCAACTATTCCAAAGGCTGCAATATCTGTTTTATATTCAGGATGGTTAGCAAAAGTTGCTTTAACATTTCTTCCCAAATTGCTTCCTTCCCCAGAATAGATAGCAACAGAAAGAGCGTCATTCAACAAGATAGAAGGCATATCAAGACGCTTGTATAAGTTGCCCTGTCTCGGATAAGGAGGTATGAAATTGCGCCAAAATGGTTCTAATTTGGATTCTTGCCCGTCAAAAGATTGAAAGCCGAGGAACTTGAGCACTTTGCCTACAAATGCTTGATCTTGTGGCCCTTCTACTCCGATGAGTGCGTAACTGCGGTTCACCGGCGAACCTCCTGTCCCAACTCATCCCGAACTATATGGAGTGTTTCTCTATCTAACCGAATAGCTTTAGTTTGTGACTCCCGTTTTTCTAAACGATAAAGAACTAAGTCCGTCTCCGAATCGCTAGCATCCAACATCGCATCAACTGTTTCTAAACTATGGGTAGTTGCAAATAATTGAACATTCATTTGCTTGCACCACTGCACAATCCAAGCAAATGAACTGCGAAGTGCTTCAGTATGAATTGCTGTTTCTATCTCATCAATTAGCAAAACTCCTCCTCTGACTTTTGTCAGCGTTAGAGCAATAAATAGCAAGCGACGTACTCCATCACCAAAAGAACTTAATGGTGAAATTCCCACTTGTTTGTGGTCAATATAGAGACTGCTACGATTGCCGCCATGCGATAGAATCACTAAATCAATAATTCCTGAATCCATCACTTGCAATAGCTTAATCACTTCCGGCTTAAAACGTTGAAAAATAGCTTCTGAGAGCAAGCCAACTTGTGACTGTTCTATGCGGTGAGAAAAAGGTGTCACAGTATCAACTGACAGCATTGCATCTGAGCGAATTCGCCGATTCGTTAAACGCTCATTTTCCCAAATTTCAAAAAATTCAGATAATTCAGATAATTCATTTGGTGAATCCCATATAATAGCTTTTAGCTCTATTTCTGCACCTCGCAGAGTATTATCAAATCCAAGATCGTCTGAGGATTGACTTTCGTCATCTTCCGATAATTCCACTCCCTCAAATTCTTGGTAAATTGCCCTCGACTCTCTCACTGAGAACTTACCACTACCAGAAACACGAGTTTCCATTTGGTAAAAATCCAATTGTTCTTCTTCTTTATTTTGAGGAAACAGCCATTTGAGTGCCTCCAGTCTTGGCTTGCGAGAATATTTGATTTCTCGCCGCCACGATGTGTTCAGCCATTCCAGCGGATCTAAGGGGCGACAATAGGTTGATATCGCCTCTAAAACGCTGGTTTTACCTGAGTTATTCCCACCAACCAATATGTTGATTTGGCCCAAGTCCTGCAAGGTTAAATCTCGCAGGCCTCGGAACCTATGAATGGTTAAATTATCAAGGTGTTTCATAATTATGACTTGGGCGTATAAGTCGATCGCACTTGCAACTCCTTCAACTACTTCTCATCCACATCAGACGGCGCATTCGCCAATAAACAGCACGCTTGCTGCGTCTTCGGAAATGCAAGGACATCTATGATAATTATAGTGTTTTTAGTCTAAAGACGTGCCATGTAATATATGGCATTAACTAAATCTCTCAATAAACATATCGGGAGTAATAATTTCGACTCCTTGAAAAGGAGTTAATACCAATAAATCCCAATCACCCGTAACAATTACATTGGCATTACCACTAGCAGCCAACTCTAAAAACCTATTATCTTTTTCATCTCGACAAACAGTGATGTTTTCTGTAATAGAAACTAATTGGGATGAACTGATAAATTTTAGTAAGAATAACTGCCGATCTTCCAAAGAAAGATACTTGTTAAACTTTTTACGATTCAAAACTTGCTCTAATTCATTTAAAGTCGTTTCAGAATATAAAATTATTCCTTGTGTTTCTGCCAACTCAATCGCCCGAAATGGGACTGAGTTTTTAAACAGTAAAGCACTGATTAAAACATTCGTATCAATGACAAATCTATTCGTCATTATTATCTGCTAAAATGTCTTGTAAAATTTCAGGCGTTAAGCCTCGCTGCATAGCCCGATCGGAAATTTCTGCCATCACCTGCGTTAATGTTTTATTGTGTAAATTTTGTCTAAAAAACAATTGAATAATCGAACTTAACTCTTGCTGAGTCTTAGGACTAGCTTCTTCAAAAGCTGTCTTAATATTTTCATCAACTTGAATCGTAATTATTGCCATAGCCGTTAAAAAAAGTGTTAATACGAAAACATTTTTTTTTCTAACTCTATTTTATCACACATCTTGCACCATTCTCAAGAACAGGCAAGATGCCTGTTCCACAACAGATGAATTTTCTTGTGTGCCGTTGCTCCTAGCCCGCCCTGAAAGGATGATTGAGAATGGTCAAGGTATTTTACATACTTATGACTTGGGCGTATAAGTCGATCGCACTTGCAACTCCTTCAACTGCTTCTCATCCACACCAGCCGGCGCATTCGTCAGCAAACAACCCGCCTGCTGCGTCTTCGGAAACGCAATCACATCGCGAATCGATTCCTCACCAGCCAACAGCATCACCAACCGATCCAAACCGTAAGCAATGCCTCCGTGGGGCGGAGTGCCATACTCAAACGCATCCAACAAAAAGCCAAACTTATTGTAAGCTTCCTCAGTCGATAAGCCGATCGCCTCAAACACCTTTTCCTGAACTTCCCGCTGATAAATCCGCAGAGAACCACCGCCCACTTCTGTGCCGTTTAACACCAAGTCGTAAGCTTGAGCTCTCGCAGTTTTCAAATCATTAATATCGTCGGGATGCGGCGCAGTAAACGGGTGATGCAATGCTTCCAAACGCTTCTCGTCAGCGTTCCATTCAAACATCGGGAAATCTGTCACCCACAGCAGATTCATCTTGTCTTTATCAATCAATCCCAATTCGTTACCCACGAACAAACGCAATCTATCCAAAGTCTTATTGACTGTTGTCGCGTCAGCCGCAGCGAATAACAACAAATGACCTGGTTGCGCGCCGGTGCGATCGAGCAATTCCTGCTTTTGTGCTTCCGTCAAATTATCCTTAATAGCGCCGATCGTATCAATTTCGCCATTATCCCGCACCCGGATGTAAGCCAATCCCTTCGCACCCGCTTCGCTCGCTTCCTTAAACAAATCGCCTTTCGCGCCCGGTTTAATCCGCACGTTAGAAATCGCATCATTCCCGCCCGGAATCGGCAAAACTTTCACAATTCCGCCCGCAGCAACCGCCCCGGAAAATACCTTAAATCCCGAATCTTTCATCAAATCGGAAACATCGACTAATTCCATACCGAAGCGAGTGTCCGGTTTGTCGCTACCATAGCGATCCATCGCTTCAGCGTAAGTCAAGCGCGGAAAAGGACGAGGCAATTCTACGCCTTTGACACTTTGGAAAATCTGGGAGACTAAACCTTCGTTTAATTCGATAACTTCTTCTAAAGACATGAAACTCATTTCCATGTCTAATTGTGTGAATTCCGGCTGTCTGTCCGCGCGCAAATCTTCATCGCGGAAACAGCGGGCAATTTGATAATATCTGTCCAAACCCGAAACCATTAACAATTGTTTGAACAACTGCGGCGACTGTGGCAAAGCGTACCAATCGCCCAAATTGACGCGGCTGGGCACTAAATAATCTCTCGCACCTTCAGGAGTCGATCGCGTTAAAATCGGTGTTTCAACTTCAATAAAACCTCCCACATCTTCCAGGTGGCGACGCATAGCTTTGACTACTTGGTGGCGAAGCTGCAAATTGCGACTCATACGATCGCGCCGCAAGTCCAAATAGCGATATTTCAGGCGCAAATCTTCCCGCACGCTTTCATTTTCCGCCGTCGCCACCTGAAACGGTAACTGTTTGCGAACCGCATTCAACAACTCAATTTCGTCAGCGTAAATTTCCACCTCACCCGTAGGCAATTTCGGGTTGAGGGAATCTTCGGGGCGGTTGGTGACTCGCCCAGTAATTTTAACCACGTATTCGCTGCGTAAAGCCTCAGCCCCGTGATAGGAATCGGGGGTGCGTTCAGGATCGCTGACTATTTGCACAATACCCGATCGATCGCGCACATCCAGAAAAATCACCCCGCCATGATCGCGGCGGCGATCCACCCAGCCGTAAAGGGTGACAGTCTCTCCGATGTGTTCGCTTCGCAGTTCGCCGCAGTAGTAACTTCTCATAATTGGGGGTTGTGGACTAAAAATAAAGCTTTTTAATTATGCAGTATGCCTGAAACTTCTGCTGAATGCAAATGCACGCACGATCGGCATTAGCTTTGGAATTAATTCCAAAGCTAACTAGCCTAACAACCCCCTGGGAGTTCCAAACCCCCGGCTGGCCCTTCTAGGAATCCCCGCGATCGCTGTGAGACTTGTCAAAAAACGCCGTCAGCGCTGTCCATGCAGACTTAGCCGCATCCGTCAAGCGAGTGCCGATCGACTCAATTTGCTTCACAATAACGTGCCAATTCTTTTCAGCTTCCGTGTGAATGTGGTCAACAGCTTGTTCGATGCGATCGCGTTCGATCAATTTATTTTGTTCCACCGCTTCTCGCGCTTGTCGCACTGCTTTCAAATAAGTCTCGCGACTGACTTCGCCGGCCTCTTGCACCTGCGCTTGCGCCCGCGTTTTAATCGCATCCACCACCAGCCAATTTTTCTCAGATTCTTTTTTAATCAACCTGACTGCTGCTGTGACTCTCTCGTGGGCGAGATCCTTATTTTCTTCGATCGCCCCGGAGGCCTTATTGACAGCTTTTAAATAAGCTTCGCGGGTGAGTTCGCCCGCTGCTTGCACTTCGGCGGTGGCGCGTTTTTTAATTGCTTCAAACAGCGCCGCAGTTTCTGCGATCGCCTCCTCAGTCGCATCGGGCATCTCTTTTTTGACGATCGCCGTCGTTTCGAGAGTTGCCTCTAAAATTGGTTCTTCGGTTACTTTTGGATCTGTCATCTCAATCTTCTCCTGTGGTAGTAAACATTTTCAACAAATCTCACATTCCCTGGATGCAGACTTTGTAGGTGTAGCGCCAGAAGAATTGTGGTCTTTAATACAAACTTTGTACGTGTAGCGCCAGAACAAATTCTGGCATTTAATAACAACTAGGCAATTCTTGTTCCAGCTTTATCCACTTTTGTATCCGCGCTTACCTAGTTGGAATGACCTCAGTTCTATTACATTATATCTACCAAAGTTGCTCTCGTGTGTAGGATACCGCCAACTTGCAGGTACGGTTTAGCGCACTTAAATTTGTGATAAGTCTCTATACCTAAAACAACACACACCAATAAACTTGGTCTCTCAACACAATAAAACTGCCAAATTTAAGAGTTTTAATTTTCCACTTGCAAATTTTCGCTCTCGTCCGTATATAACAAGTGGTGACATCTTTGAGCGTTCAGTAAAGATTGAGGAAATTCGTACTTAGATAAGAGGATCTCTTCGAGCGCAACTTTCATTTGATTGGCGCAGATATGTGGCGGTACTTTGCCCATTCCAGTACCCATGCCGGGAATAGCGATAGTTTCAATGATATGTTTGACTGGTGTTCCATCTGGGACTGAGCCAAATTTTACCAGAGTCAAAATAGCGCGGGTTGCTAGATAAACATTTACTGTTTCTCTTAAAACTGTGGGAACGCGCATAATTGGTGCAGCTATTAAATAGGGAATTTCAGCATGATCGGTGTCTAAAACTTCTGCCATTCCTACTAATAGTTCACCGTGATGTCGAGCCTGAATTAGTTTTTGCAAGCGCTGAAGAACCTGCCCTCCAAAATATTCCGAAATTTCTAAATCTAAGCCGTAGTCCATGAAACCAAAACTATTCCCCGGACTAACAATAGCATCGCATTTCACATCAAATATTGAACCGTGATGTATCTTTACCTTTTCCATACTGCCGCAAGTGCTTTGCCACGCTCTAACTAAGTCATCGTCTAAGGTAGCCAGCACAATTTGCATAAATACTCTCTCTTAATTTTAATTACCAACAGCAAAAACGATGGCAATTTTCATAATACAATACTTTTGATAACTCCGCTAAATACAAAATTACTCTAAAATTTTTAGTAGAAAATCTCAAATTGTTTTATGCTACAAGACCATAATTTTCGAGTTCCGATCGCAATTAGTTTAGGTGCTGTTGCCGGCGCTTTGAGTCGCTATTATATCACATTGTGGTTTGCCGGCCGTTTTAACACCGCTTTTCCCTACGCAACGTTTTTGATTAACATCACCGGTTGCTTGGGGATGGGATTTTTTATCACCCTAGCATCGGAACGGGTGCTGACTATTCCTGTAGAGGTACGGTTAATGGTAACCACCGGCTTTTTGGGAGCTTATACTACTTTTTCAACTTACGGTTTAGAGACAAATGCCTTGTGGCGCGATCGCTCTTACAGCATCGCCACTTTTTACTGGGCCGGCAGTGCCATACTAGGAGTAATTGCAGTTCAGCTAGGCATCATTCTAGCACGAATTGGCAAATAGATAAAATCGGTTTGTGCAAATAATACCAGTTAAAAAAAAAGAATGAAACTGTAGGCAAACTCCCCACCCATACAGCATCAGTCTGTCGATTTTATATCGAGGTTGTGGACAATACCGACGACATCTTTCTATCACACCCTTAACCTAATACAGCGAGACCTTTTAACCAGGTGGCCACCCTGTCACGTTTAGGTGTGATGATTTGTACTGCATGGTGTTTGGCCGCTGAGGGGCTAAAGTCTTCAAGCTGTTTCCCTATCTTGTTTTCAGTTTACTCTTTCTCGGTTAAATTTATATTTAAAAAATAATGCTTCTTGCGAGCAGATATCCCTATTATCAAAAGAACAGTTAACGATTTAAACAGCGTTTGGTGCGTTTATTCTCGTACATGAGTTTGTCAGCCTTTGCCAGCAATTGTTCTAATGAAACTTCATTATTTAAATCCCTAAACTGCACACCAAGACTTATTGATATATAAACTCGCTCGGACTGTTGATTAAAGCAATCTATATTTTCTTGCAGCCGAGCATGGAAATTAGTAGATGAATCACCAGAAAAATTAGTAATAAATAAAGCAAATTCATCTCCTCCCAGTCGAGCTACAATATCCGCATCACGAAAGGTTTGCTTCAATATTTGAGCTGCATCAAATATTACTCTGTCTCCCATTTCGTGACCGAAAGTATCGTTAATTTTTTTCAAACCATCTAAGTCAGCGAACAAAATAAAATAGGATGTTTCCGTGCGTCGAGCAATTTTTAATTGTTGATTGCCGAGTAAAAAGAAGCCCCGTCGGTTATATAATCCAGTTAATTCATCGGTCACAGATAGCTGCCTTACTTCTGCTTCTGCTCTCAGACGTTCTTGGATTTCGTGTTCTAAACGTTGATTTTGTTCGAGAAGTTGTTGGCGTTGCTGTTGGATGAGTAATTGATTTTTTACTCGCATCAGCACTTCCTGTTCTTGAAAGGGCTTGGTAATATAGTCTACACCACCCAGTTCAAAGGCTCGTACCTTGTTTTCCAGTCGTTCAAGCGCACTGATAAAAATAACCGGGATCTGAGCACTCGCTTCCGATTCTTTTAACTTTTGGCAGACTTCGTACCCATTCATCTCCGGCATATTGATGTCAAGTAAAATCAGAGCAGGTGGCTCGCGATGAATACCTTGGAGTGCCATTCTGCCGTTGAGGGCTTTACGCACAATATAGCCCTGTGACTCTAGAATTTTGGCTAACAACCGCAGATTGTCAGGGTTATCGTCCACGATGAGAATATTGGTTTGGGCCGCAAGTTTGAATAGAGTTGTCATGGTCTTCTTCCTAAATCCGGGTGAGAGTTGCGATCGCTTCAAGCTGAAAGTTATCGACCAGAGATGTCATCGCCGCGATGAAATCTTGTTTCTCCTTGGGAATTTGAGCAATAAGTTCATAAAGCTTATTATCACTAAGATCAAGTGCTGCTTCATGAACTTCTGTAATCCACTTGGTGGGCATGGTTTTCAAGTCGGGAGTAAATATCTTTGGTGGCGAAGCTGATGAGTCTCGCGGAACTTTTTCGGCATAGCAGTAGCGCACACCCAAGTGATGAGCTATTTTGTCGAAAAGTGTCTCTTCAGTAAACGGCTTGGCAATGTAGTCATCGCAACCCACTAGCAGGCTGGCGGTGCGATCGTCTTCAAAAGCATAGGCAGTTAGGGCAATGATGCGTGTAATTTGTCTGTTCTCCTGTGACATTTGCCCTGAGTTATCTGCTGATGACTCCTGACTAATTACTAATGACTGTTGTGCTCGAATCTGTCTCGTCGCTTCATAACCATCCATGACAGGCATTTGAATGTCCATCAAAATCAGGTCAGGGTGCCATGTTTGCCAATGATCGATCGCCTCTGCCCCATTTTCCACGGCACACACATCAAACCCAACTGACTTCAGCAGTGTCACCAGCAGTTGCCGATTTTCTTGAACGTCTTCTGCTACTAGAATTCGGGAGATAGGTTGCCCCGGTTCGAGTCCGATAATCCGATCGCTAATTTCAGGTTCCTCTAAATCAACGGACTCTGGTAGTTCCAAAACGACTTGGCAGGTAAAAGTCGAGCCTCGATTCAGGGTGCTTCGCACGGTGATATCGCCTCCCATCAGACGTGCAAACTCACGACTGATAGACAATCCTAAACCTGTTCCTCGATCGTGACGACCGCGATTTGTTTGCATGAAAGCGTCAAAAATTGATTCTAAATCTGAGGGAGAAATTCCAGATCCGGTATCCTCAACTTCGAGATACAGGGTAATAGTTTGTTTAACATCGGGTTGATTAGTGGCGCGATCGCCAATTGTACCGGATGGCATATCATCTGATGAAAAAGCTCGTCCGCGCAGGGCTATGCTTCCTGTTGTTGTAAATTTGAGCGCGTTCCCCAGCAGATTAATCAAGATTTGGCGAAGTTTTGCTTGATCACCACAGACATAACGGGGGACAGTAGCATCCCACTCGCTGCTCAGATGTAACCCTTTCTCAGGCGCTTTGATGGTGAACATCTCGTTAATAGAACCTAGCAGTCGATGCAGATTAAAACAGCTTTTACTCAGTACCAATTGCCCTGCTTCAATCCTAGACATTTGCAAAACATCGTCGATCAATGTCAGCAGGTGTTCTCCACTACGGGTAATGATCCCTAAATGCTCTTGAAATTCTTCTGGGATATAGGGGCTGCGGTTCATAAGCTGGGTAAATCCCAGAATGGCGTTGAGTGGCGTTCTGAGCTCGTGGCTCATGTTGGCAAGGAACTGGCTTTTGGCACGGTTGGCTATAGCTGCCCTTTCTGCAGCGTGTTCTAGGGCAGTTTGCGAAAATTCTAACACCGCCAGCATGAGGATATGTCTCATTTCGGCGGCAGCTTCTAACTCTGCAATCTGCCACGGATAAGACATCTCCCGCACTGTCTCTTGCCACAGTTCAAAGGATTGGCGGGGACACAGGTGCATTTTTCCAATTTCGTCGATCGACACAGCCTCCTGTGGATTACCCGCCCAGTTTATGGTTTGAATTTGTTCTGGTCGGAACCAAAGGATATGGTATGACTTTTGTTTGGCGTAGGATAGGAAGATTGAGATTGCTAAAACACCGCTAGCTCGCTCTTTGAATTGCTTGGCTTGGGGATACAACTGAGACAAAGAAGCTGTTGCAAACACTCGTTCTTTGTTCTGTTGCAGCAACCACTGCACGAGTTCGTCAACCTCAGTTTCTGAGGGTGTTTTACCCACCAATGTCAGACGACCATCGAGCAGAATTGCGGCTCCCTGAGCATGAACTAAATCTAGCAATTGAGAAGCACTTTCGGTCAATACCTGTTCGATAAAATTAGAATCTCGCCGGAATGCCTGCTGAAGTTGATCCTGAATAGTTTTCGCCTGCGATCGGTAAACGTTCAATGCTCGCTCTTGCTGATGCACCAGTTCGATCGAGGCAAATTGTCCTAAAAACTCACAGGTTTTGCGAGTTTCGTAATCTACCAATCGCGGGCTGTAATGGTGACAGGCAATTAATCCCCAAAGGCGCCGATCGTCAATTAACGAAATCGTCAGTGTCCCACCAACTCCCATATTCTGCAAATATTCAATGTGGTAGGGAGATACTCCCCTTAATACACAAGCACTTAGATCCTGGGGTGTATTGGTTAGGGGATGGTTGGTGGGAATTAGGCGGGCCGGGGTGTAATTGATATTGGGAATTTGGCGCACCCAATTGCTGTAAAACAATTTGCGGGCGGGTACGGGAATATCGATCGCCGGGTAATGCAATCCCAGGTAGCTTTCTAGATAGCTTTCTTTCTCTTCAGCAATCACCACCCCATGGTCATCGGCTTCAAAGCGATAAATCATCACGCGATCGAACCCGGTGATGGCTTTTACTTCTCTAGCAATGGTTTGAGCTAAATCAGAAATACTGATCGCACTGCGAAAGTTGAGGATAACTGTTTGCAGACGCTGATAAAAATCGATTGAATGATTATTTTCAAGAGTCAATTGGGGTTCGAGTTCCAGAATCAACTCATCTGGTAGCTGATGCAGTGTGCTTCTAAATGTTTGAATTTTGCCGTCTTTGAGAGGTATTTTTATATCAAAAATATTATGAATGTTGAGTTGTTCTTGATTTAGATACCTGACAATTTCTTGTACTTGAGCGTGACCCCATAAGCTTGGCAATGGCTGACCTAGCAATTCTTCAGCAGAAATGCCAAAAAACTGTTCTACATTTTCGCTAGCTTGTAAAATATTGAGGCTGTTTCCTTGCAGCAACAAAACGATTCCGTGGGGCTGAATATGACCGGGAGCATACACGGATTCTTCGCTGCATTCCTCTAAACTTGTTAAAGTGAAAGAAGTAATCTGGGAGAAGTTTGTAATTTTATGAGGCATTTTAGAGCAGGAATTTTCAATAAATTTAAGGAGGTTTTGTTCCAGAATTACAACTAACTAGAGTGTATTCTTGTTGGCTGTTCCTAATTCTTTAGTCCTAATCAAACGTTTAACTGCACAACAGCTTATAAATCCAATGGAGGAATTCCACTTGGGAAATTACCTCGAATTAGATTAATGATTTTCTCAAATTGATACTGGTTGGCGAGTTCCGTCAGATGAGTACCGAATTGAGTGAGTTCTGATGAAAGTTGAGCTACCAGTTCAACGATCGCAACATCATCCCCACATAAAGCAGCATCTTCCAATTCAACCACCCATTCTTTTGGTAACGTCGCCAGAAGCGTTGGATCGAGGGAATCTGGAACCCCAGGGGCAACAGAACAGAAGTAAGAAGGAAAACAATCTGTTCCCCGTTCCCCCTTTTCTGTTTCCTCTTCCTCATATACATACTCTAAACCTAGGTATTCCGCCATCTTAAGAAATAGGGTCTGTTCCCGGAAGGGCTTGCTGATGTAGTCGTTGCAGCCAGCAGCCAAGGCGAGGGCGCGATCGCTCTGGGAAGCCTGGGCCGTAAGTGCAATAATGATACTGTTCTGTCCGTCTTCCCTTGCCCGAATTTGCTTCGTAGCCTCGTATCCATCTAACACGGGCATCCGAATGTCCATCCAGGTTAGGTCGGGTTGCCATTGTTGCCACATCTGCACCGCTTCCTGTCCGTTGGTAGCTTCTTTTACCTCTAATCCTAATTGTGTCAGTAATCTGACCATTAGCAAGCGATTTTCTGGTTGATCATCAACCACCAAAATTCGATGATCCCCTTGACAGGGAGCCAGCCCAATCACGAGGCGATTATTCTCTTCGGGTGTAACATTAACTCCACTGATGGGGCTGACGGGAAGGGTAAAGTTGAAGGTACTCCCCTGTCCCACACTGCTGCTGACAGAAATTTTTCCGCCCATGAGTTCCAACAATTTGCGGCTAATGGTTAAACCTAGCCCAGTACCGCTGGTCGATCGCTTCCCAGCTTGGGCTTGCACAAACGCATCGAAGATAGTATCGAGTTCGACCGATGCCATCCCTAAACCTGTGTCAGCGACTACAAACTGGAGAATCGGCCGAGTTGTGGTTAATTTCCCTGTAGCGTCCGCCTTAATACTAACTTGCAAACTAATGCTTCCGCGATGGGTAAATTTGATGGCATTACTCAGCAGATTCAGCAAAACCTGGCGCAGTTTTTGAGCATCGGCAAGAATAAATTGGGGAACTTCTGGCGCAATCTCCAAACAAAGGTCAAGTCCTTTAGAACTTGCTCGTTCCGCCAACATATTTCGGAGGGAATGCAGCAGCGAAATTAAGTCAAATCCGCTCTCTTCAACTGTGAAGTTTCCCGATTCTATTTTCGAGAGATCCAACACATCGTTAATCAAACTCAAGAGGTGAGCCCCACTCCGTCGAATTGTTTGCAGATCTTGTTTTTGGTTGGAAGTTAGGGAGGGGTCATGGGCCATTACCTGGGCAAATCCTAGAATTACGTTGAGGGGAGTGCGTAATTCATGGCTCATATTTGCTAGGAAGGTACTTTTTGCCAAGTTCGCTGCTTCTGCGGCTTCCATTGCGTGCTGCAGTGCCAGTTCTTTACGTTTGCGATCGCTGATGTCTTTGTGTGTTCCAATCATCCGTAAAGGCTTACCATCTTCATCGTAGGCAACGACTTTCGCGTAGTTAGCGATCCACTTCCACTCACCTGACTTGCAACGCACACGATAGTCAAAGGCATATTTGAGAGAGCTATCTTGCAAGTTACTATTGAGATCCTCAAAAACCCAGAATTTATCATCAGGGTGAATCATCTGTGCCCAGACGTTCACATCCATCACCAACTCACCGGGCTTGTAGCCCAGCATCTCCTGGTAGTAGGAATTAATGTAAACTTCTCCAGTTTCAATTTTCCAATCCCATAGTCCATCTCCAGAGGCTTCTAGTGCCAGCATTAAGCGTTCCTCACTCAGTTGTAAAGCGGTTTCCGCTTGATGTTGTCGCGTCACATCGATCGCCACACCACCTACTAGCATTTGTCCAGATAAGTCGGGGATGAGAAATTTGTAAACCAGAAACTCACCCAGGGTTCCTTCTCGACGGGACGCAATCTCAATTGTTTCAATTAGCTCGTTGGTTTGAGCAACCGTTTGGATATTATCTAGAAATTGTTGGGCGATGGCGGCGGGGTAAAGTTCAAAAATGGATTTTCCAATCACATTGTCAGTGGGTAGCTCGAAAGTATTGAGATAAGTCTGGCTGGCATAGAGCATTACACCATTTTCATCGGTAATCCAGGCAGGGGCAGGGCTGTGATTCATGAAGGCTTGGAAGCGAGTTTCACTCTCTCGGAGTGCCTGTTCTGCTTGTTGGCGTTCCGCTTCGTTGCGTTTGCGATCGCTAATATCCCGGCAGATACAGAAGTTCATCATTTCATCTTCTAATTCCACCCGGTTCCAGCTAATTTCCACGTCATATACAGAACCATCCTTGCGGCGATGTCGCGTCTCAAACAGCGGAATAACCTCCTCTCTCTGGAGCATAAGTTGTAGTTCTTCCCTCGTCCATTCAGCATCCCAATCAAACACACTCAGATTCATGGTTTCTTCTAGGGTGTAGCCCAGCATTTGAGCAAAACTGGGGCTAGCTTGGACAACTTTTCCGACCCAATCCATGACCACAACACCGTCCAGGGAAGTGTTGAAGAAGGTTTTACTCCGCAGGAGTTCCTGTTCTAGTGCAAGTTCGGCTTTTTTGCGATCGCTAATATCTTTCATGAAGCAGTAATGCCCCACAAAATTATGCTGTTCATCATAAGTTGAAATCATGACCAATTGTGTGTAAAACACCGAACCGTCTTGACAAAGCCCTTTCGTTTCAACTTCAACTCTGCCCTCTTGCACCATCAGCCAATAAGCTGCAACGAGTTTTTCCAACTCATCGGGAGCTACGGTCTTTTCCCAGGAGAGCCCTATTATTTCTTCTGGCTGATAGCCCGTCATGTCAGCATAAGCTTTATTCACATAGAGGTAACGCCCTTGTACATCCAGTTTGGAAATTCCGGACACCGCATTTTGCATCACCTCACTCATTTCTTTATGCTCTGCTTCTGCGTGTTTGCGATCGGTGATATCTTCTGAAAAACAAAGTAGGTACTGAGGCTGATGCTGCTCGTCGTAAATGGGAATCTTCATTGTATGCAGCCAACGTTGACCCAGAGTATGACTGTCAATAATTTCTTCGAGAATATCCTCAGTTTTACCTTTCTCAAAGGCTTCTCTATCCTTTAGGTCAAAAAAGATAGCCTGTTCTATTGGGAAAAAATCATAACAGCTTTTGCCGATCGCTTGTTCGGCTGAGATGCCAAATAACCGTTCGCTGGTTTTATTCCAAAACTGGAATACGCCAAATCGTTTAGGCTGTGTGTCCTTAACAAAAACTGCAACTGGTAGATGATCTAGCAGTGCTTGTAAAAAATTGCGAGTTTTTTGAATTTCCAGCTCTACTTTTTTGCGCTTGCTAATATCAATAAACGTAACTACAACTTGTGTGATTTGACAGTGGTGATCGAACTCCGGGTAGGCATTAACTAATACCCAAACACAACTATCAATTTCTTTTTTAATTCCTAAAACATAATTTTTCAGGGAACTTCCAGTGGATAAAACCTGATTCACGGGATATTCCTCTAGGGACATAACGCTGCCATCTTCCCGCACAAAATGCCAGGCCGGAGATATCGCGGTTTTTCCCAGCATTTGATCCATTGAAAGCCCTAGTAATTCACCTGCTTTTTCATTACATAATTGGATGCTGGTATCTGTCGCATGAATCACAAAACCCGCATTTAAGTTAGCGATCAATTGCCGATATCTCGCTTCGCTAACCTGTAAATCAAATTCAGCTTGCTTGCGCTCGGTAATGTCGGTGTGAGAGCCAGCCATCCGAATTACGTTACCTGCATCATCCCAAAGCGCCTGACCGCGATCGAACATCCATTTGTAGGAACCATCTTTGCAGCGAATGCGATGTTCTGTGATATAGAAAGGAGTTTTCTTGGCAAAATGGTCTTGAACGGCTTGCATCACCCATCCCAAATCATCGGGATGTACCAGATTAGCCCATGCGTCTACAGTGTTTTGGATTTCATTGTCTTCATAGCCCAGGATTTCCTTCGAGCGACTAGACAAGAATATCTCGTTGGTTTGAACATTCCAATCCCAAATGCCGTCATTATTCCCGCGTACAGACAGTTCCCAGCGTTCTTCACTTTGACGTAGTGCTGCTTCTGCTTGTTTGCGGTCAGCAATATTCCGGGCAATCTTTGAGGCTCCAATTATATTTCCTGTTTCGTCTTTAATGGGGGAGACACTCATCGAGACATCGATTAATGTTCCATCTTTCCTCAGCCTCTTTGTATCGTAGTGTTCGATGCGTTCTCCTCGCTGGATTTTGGTGAGAATTTGGTTTTCCTCATCTCGATAGTCTGCGGGAATCAGTTTTCTCCCTGATTGCCCTACTATTTCGGCCGCTGTATAGCCAAAAATTGTTTCTGCTCCTACATTCCAACTTGTAACTACACCCTCTAAATCTTTGCTGATAATGGCATCTTCCGAAGATTCAACGATCGCAGCTAGTCGAGCGATCGCAATTTCTGCCTGTTGTCGCTGGTGAATTTCCCATTGCCACTGGCGATTTGCTTTTTTGAATTTATCGACTTCGCGATAACTAACTTGTGCGAGATACACGACTAATATAAGCAAGCCGACTAAAATTAAGCCACCAATTAACACAACTATTGGTAAATAAAAATCACCATTTTTTAGTAACTCTAAAGTTGGATAAACATCTATTCGCCAGTCTACACTATAGGCTCTCACTACAACCGTTTTAGGTTGTAAATCATGAGATAAAATCTCTTGACCGTAGATCAAATCTGTGCCAGCATAGATAGCCACCTTGTACCCATGTGGCACTTTTAAAATACTGTCAAATAGACTTTGAAAAGGAAAAATTCCGACAATAAACCCATCAAATCGTTCACCTACAAATAAAGGAAAACTTGCTAGAAATCCTTGACCCCTTTGAACAAGTGAAAT
Organism: Microcoleus sp. S13C4; assembly: GCF_036700865.1. NCBI lineage: Bacteria > Bacillati > Cyanobacteriota > Cyanophyceae > Oscillatoriales > Microcoleaceae > Microcoleus > Microcoleus sp. S13C4. Next base: position 13,390 of record NZ_JAUBPS010000048.1, on the reverse strand, counting down.
ATTGCGACTTAAGATAGGTTGACGCAAATCACGAGCTACTTGCAAAGTGATTTTGCGACGCAGTTCCCGATTAAAATCTAAGTTTTGCGCTGCCTCATTCCCAGCCCGCGGCACAACCGATCGCACTTTAAAGGATGGATCGACTAATGCGATCGCCTGATAACCGTAGAAATCCTTTACATAAGCATCAGCATCGGCTTCCCAAAGAGCCTTTGGTGTACCGCCATTGGCTTGCCAGCGATCAGCCATTTGCCGGAGTGTCAGCACTCGAATTGATAATCCTTCGCTCAGTTGTGACTGAATCGCACTGGCTTGCTGCTGAATTAACTGCTCGATGTGAATTTGTCCGTTGATGGTTAGCTGTTGCCAGGTAAGTAAAACAGCAAGAGCAGCCAGCACACCGAGCAAAAGAGGTAGCAATCGTTTAAGTGGTGTTTGGTCTAAACTTATAATTACTTTGCGTCGAGGGATTACCATAAATTAAGCGATAGATGAATAGAGCTGTCTTCACTTTTTTGGACTATAATTGGGTAGTTTAATTATGCAACAAAACGAAGTTTTTAGCCTAAAAACCTGTTAGCGATAAGGCCCTCTCTAAACTTTATACCCTAAGTTGATCAGTTAAATTCCATCGGTAAAGAATGTTGTTCCTTCACCCCTAGCTCTTCAACTAGATTTATAGAAGGCTATGACCCACCTCTGTTCAGATTATAAATAGGTATTGTTTGCCAACATTGACCACAAAACCAGTAGATTTGGCGATCGCAAACTTGATGCAGCATTTGATTCGAGCAGCCGGGGCAGTGTGTCATAAAGACCTATTTTTTAACTAAAGGGTATTTCACTCTTGTTGCAAAGTGCTGTAAGCTCGCTTGAAGCAACCATAACCCAACTCTATAAAAAAATAAAGATTTGGTAAAGAATATAAAACGGTTAAGGAAAAGATACAAGTTTAAACATTCCGTAATAATATTAAGCTCGCAGAAAATTTTTATCCCACAATACGCACCTTGTAATGTCCCATCTGGTTTGTTATAATTCTACACTATTCAGATGCAGCTTTTGAGACCCATTCCTACATGAAATGGTTTTCCTGTGCCCTGTTCCTTGATTTGATCTGAGAGTCTAAATCCCAGCCCAATACATTGGCAGTTTGAACAGGAACCATCGCTGGAGCGAGGGGATTCACTATCACTGATGGTAGGTAATATTGACAGTTTTAATTGATGGTTGACTATAGCAAGGTAATAAGTTGTTAAACCCATTCTTGCCCCAAACTTCTTGGGATCTTCTCAATGAAAGCAGCCAAGCTAGAAATTGAAGTTGGGAGCTAGGAGGAAAGAGGAAGAAGAAGGAAGGAGGAAGAAGTGTTTTTACAGATATGAGAGGCTCCCCACTTCTTTGTGTGTATAACCCGTGAAGGTGAATAAGAAAGGATTTAGGTAGTTAACATTTCGCGATCAATGGCGTCGAACGATGATCAACTGCACGTTATCCAATAGCGATCGCCAGCGTAGTTATTGATGATAGCCGATCGCAGGGCAAAGCAATTGGGTGATCGAGTCGGCTTTGCGGTTTTGGCTGTGCCAGCTTTTTTGGGGCTGATATAGCAATCCTTGCAGGAGTCGTAAATTTTTTACCCCACCCCAACCCTCCTCGAACCCGCTCGCTCGGAAGTAAGAAATTGACAAATGATTTAGGATTGGTATAGTGCTGTTGGTACTTCAGCAAATTTATCTGAATCCGCGCGATTTTGAAGCAGGAGTCTTAGAAATCAAAAAAGGGCTGCCGGGGCTGTTTTGGGTTCCTTTAGATACTTTAGGGTTGATTGGGGCTGGCTATGGGATTTTTCCTTAATTGCCTTTGACGAGACGCAAAAACGGATACAAGCCCCGGCTCCTGTTGTGGAGAGATAAAAATTTTAGACTCTTTTTCCCCCTCTCAGATTCATCTGTGGAGTAAATCTAAAATCTCAAATCCTTCGACTGAGCGCTCACACCGAAGTCTCAAATCTCCAATCGACTGACTTCCACAGAAGTGCGATCGCATTTGACAGCTAGATTCCTATATTTTACCCGTGGGTGATGGGAGTGACACGATCGCAACCCTGATTTTTGAGAGGCAAGTTCGATCGCATCGGCATCTTAACCCTGATGTTTGCAGTGATTTTTTCTTCACTGTTTGCCCCATTGGTATTGTTCGGAAATGGGCATAGGGGATTGCTAGGGATGACTTTATGGGGTATAGGTATGGGAGTCGAGGAATCGATTTTGAAAGCAGCCGTAGCTCAACTCGTGCCTGCAAACAACAGAGGTTCCGCCTATGGGGTCTTTAACACAGGCTATGGCTGATCATGATTTCTGGGCAGTTGGGCGATGATAATTTTGTACCATCGCTCAATTATTTTGCTGGTTGTATTTTCAGTTTCGATCCAACTCTCTACTTTTCCAGTCTTGTTGGGGGTAAAAAAAGCGATCGTCTATCACAAAAATTGACCGAATACTCGGTAGTCATACCATTTTTAATTTTCGATTGAGAATGACGGACAACGAGAATATCTCAATGAAAGCAGCCCAGCTAGAAATAGGAGGTAGGAGCCAGGAGGAAAGAGTCAGAAGGAAGGAGCAAGAAGAAGTGTTTTTACAAATATGAGATGCTCCCACGGACTACATCATGGTTTAGGCTTGCCTGCCGTTGCATTATTTTACGAAACAGGTATCAATTAGCCCTTATCAGTTATCAGTTTCCCAGAGTTTTTAACTAATGACTACAGACTGCGGACTACTGACTACTGACTAATAACTAAATTTAAACTCAACATAGGAGGTTTGATTGTGGTAGTTAAAACAACAACAGAGGGTATCATTACTTTAGAAGGAGTTAGCAAGGCTTACCAGCAGCCCAACGGTCAAAAAATCTCTATTTTAGAGCCAATTAATTTAGAGATCAGAACGGGCGAAATAGTAGCTTTGCTCGGCCCCTCCGGTTCAGGAAAATCAACATTAATGCGGATGATTGCCGGACTTATTCCGCCCACCGAAGGTCAAGTTCTTTACCACAATCGTCCTTTAGTCGGCTTAAACCCGGGAGTGGCAATTGTATTTCAAAACTTTGCCCTTTATCCCTGGCTGACGGTACTAGAAAATGTAGAATTAGGCTTAAAAGCTAAAGGAGAATTGCCCGAACTGCGCCTGCAAAAAGCCTTGCAGATGATTGACATTATCGGTTTAGACGGATTTGAGAATGCTTATCCGAAAGAACTTTCCGGAGGAATGCGGCAGCGGGTGGGATTTGCTAGAGCTTTGGCGGTGGAACCCGAATTGCTTTGCATGGATGAACCGTTTTCAGCTTTAGACGTGCTGACAGCAGAAAACTTGCGGTTTGAGTTATTAGATTTGTGGCTGGAAAAAAAGATTCCGACTCAAGCTGTGTTAATCGTAACTCACGGGATTGAGGAAGCGGTAATTTTAGCCGATCGCGTTATAGTCTTAGGCCGCAACCCGGGGCGAATTCGCGCCGAATTGACGGTGACTTTGCCGCACTACCGCGATCGCAAAACGCCCGAATTTCAAGCTCTCGTAGACCAAGTTTACAAAATTCTCACTAATCCAGAATTGAGCTGCGAAACAGTGACAGCACCGGCTGAAAGTGTCGCTGCTGTCTCTCAACCTCAGGCCCCTCAAAGCGCTAAATACCAATCTCTGCCGCAGGTGCGAACCGGTGCGATCGCAGGTCTGTTGGAACTCTTGGAAGACCGCAAAGAGAAAGACCTCTACCGCCTCGGTCAAGAATTAATGTTAGAGGTTGACGACATTTTGCCGATCGTGGAAGCAGCAAAATTAATGGAATTTCTGGTAATCCAAGAAGGCGACCTCCTTTTAACTCCAGTTGGCATTCAGTTTATTGCCGGCGGCATTGACCAGCGCAAACAAATTGTTCGTACCCAAATTCTCAACAATACTCGCCTGGTACAGCAAATTTCTCGAATGCTTCAGGTCAAGCGCAATCACCGCATTTCTGAAGAGTTGATTTTGGATATTCTAGAAGCCCACTTTAGCCCCCAAGAAGCAATGCGCCAATTGAAAACTGCTATTGACTGGGGTCGCTATGCAGAGTTATACAGTTACGATGAACCGGGCGGTGAAATCTTCTTAGAATCTGAAGTCAGTAGTCAGTGGTCAGTAGTCAGTGATCAGTAGTCATGAGTAATTAGTTATGAGTTATTTACGAGCAAGGAGCAATTAACAATTACCCGATGCCCTAGCCCTCCGCCCCCAAATTCTAACTTCCAAATTTCCAATTACCTTTTTCCCAATTACCAATAACTACTTCGTATGACAAGACCTCTAACACCGGCAAATAAAACTTTAGAAAGATCAGCGTGGACTTGGCAAGACGGCTTGCTGATTCTAGCAATCTTCTCTCTAATTTTGGCAATTGTCCAAACAGCTTCTCAATTCACCAGTGACTACAACCCAAATTTCAAAATTGAGACTACCCTAAATGTCTTGCCAGCATATACAGCCCAGAGTCTCTTACGCATGGTAGCCGCCTATTTTTTATCGCTGCTGTTTACCCTAGTTTATGCTTATTCTGCTTACCGCTTTCCCCTGGCAGCAAAAATTTTAATTCCCTTGTTAGACATTTTGCAGTCGATTCCGGTTTTATCTTTTTTGCCTGGAGTTGTTTTAGCGCTAGTTACTTTATTTCCAGGTCAAATAATCGGCGTAGAACTCGCATCGATTATCTTAATATTTACTGGGATGACTTGGAATATGACTTTTAGTTTCTATCAGTCACTTTCCGGCATTCCGCAAGAACTTAAGGAAGCTGCTCAAGTTTATCGGCTCAATGCTTGGCAGCAGTTCTGGACATTAGAATTGCCTGCTGGGGCGATCGGACTGGTGTGGAACAGCGTCATGTCAGTGGCGGGCGGCTGGTTCTTTTTGATTGCGATCGAATCTTTTACCTTGGGGGACAAAAACTTTAATTTGCCCGGACTCGGTTCCTATTTGGGCAAGGCAGCAAATGAAGGCAATTTTGGGGCGATAGGCTGGGGTTTAGCAGTATTAATTAGTGTGATTATAGCCATTGACTTTTTCATCTGGCAGCCTTTGATTGCTTGGGTAGAAAAGTTTAAATATCAATCCGTGGAAGCTACCAATGTACCGCAGTCAAATGTGTTAGATTTTTTCAGGCGATCGGCAACGCTGCGGGTTTTGAAGGCGCGGATTTCGCCGATAAGCGACAGTTTTGATCGTGGTTTGGCAAGAGCTTTTGCACCTGTTAATTTACCAGCAAATCCTCGCCAACGAAGCCGCATCGGAAATTGGATAAATTGGATATTTGTCAGCGGGTTTGCCGTCATTGTGCTTTGGGGAACTTGGGAAGCGGTGCTGCTGCTGCGGTTGCTGAGTTTGTCTGACTGGCAAAAAGTCATGACAGGTGCATTTTTCACAGCTCTGCGCGTCATTTGCGCGCTATTTTTATCGCTATTGTGGACAGTGCCGGTCGGAGTGGCGATCGGTCGAAATCCACGTTTAGCTCAAATTTTGCAGCCCTTAGTACAAATAGCTGCTTCTGTACCGGCAACTGCTTTATTTCCCGTATTGCTACTAGCTTTAATTCACGCTGGAGGCGGCTTGCAAATTGGTTCTGTGGCGCTGATGATGTTGGGTACAATGTGGTATTTACTGTTTAATGTTATTGCGGGCGCTCAAGCCATACCTTCTGAGTTATTTGAAGCCGCGCAAGTTTACAAACTATCCCTAATCCAGCGCTGGAAAACTTTAATTCTACCGGGAATTTTCCCCTACTTAATCACAGGAATTATTACAGCAGTTGGCGGTGCTTGGAATGCAAGTATTGTCAGCGAGTATGTGCAGTTTAAAGGTCAAATTGTTACTACAGAAGGTTTGGGAGAAACTATTTCTCAGGCTACGGCATCTGGGAATTTTGCCTTGCTGTTGGCGGCTACTTCTGTGATGTCGTTGTTGGTTGTATTGACTAACCGTTTGGTGTGGCGGCCACTTTACCGTTTGGCACAAGAAAAATATCAGTTGTTGGTTTAAGTAAATCAATATAAAAAACACCATACCAAAAAACCGGTTTCGAGAATACATCTTGGTTTGGTGGTGAAGCCTCCACAAAGAAACTGGATTGCTAACCCCGCGGGTATAAATCCTATAACTGCAACCAGTGGCGTCAATAGGCTTTAAACTGGATTCAGGAAGGCGCGCAGCACAGGTTTAGGAGGGTCATCAGTGACAGAAAAAAATTATCAATCGTCTTCTCTACCCACCTACGCGCGAAAGGAACTGCGGGAATTAGTTCGATCGCAGTTAAGGGCCCTGTTGGAAGAAGGAGACTTTAAAGGAGCAAAAGCGATTTTGCACCCTGTGCAGGAAGCCGACATAGCTGAAGCTATCGAAGGTCTGCCAGAAACCATGCAAGTAATAGCTTTCCGCTTGCTTTCCAAAGACGAAGCAATCGCAGTTTACGAATATCTCGACTCCAGCGTTCAGCAGTCCCTCTGCGAAAAATTTAAACGCCAAGAAGTCCTCGATATTGTAGACAAAATGTCCCCGGACGATCGAGCTAAACTGTTTGACGAACTGCCGGCAATATTAGTCCGTCGCCTGTTGGGTGAATTGAGCCCGACGGAACGAGAAGCAACGGCCCAACTGTTGGGTTACGAAGCCAGTACCGCCGGTCGGATTATGACCCCGGAATATATTTCTCTCAAAGAAAGCTTTACCGTCGCCCAAGCTTTAGACCGAATTCGCTCTTTGGCTAAAACTACCGAAACAATTTATGCTCTTTACGTCACCGACGCCGGACGCAGCTTGACAGGTATTTTATCTTTGCGCGATTTAGTCACTTCCCCCCTCGACAAAACTGTCGGCGAAATTATGACCCGCGACGTAGTTTCTGTTCAAACAGGAACGGATCAAGAAGAAGTCGCTAGGCTGATCCAGCGTTACGATTTTTTAGCTGTGCCCGTTGTAGACCGCGAACAGCGGCTGGTCGGCATCATTACAGTTGACGACGCGATCGACATTTTAGAACAAGAAGCCGCCAAAGATATTTATACCTTGGGCGGTGTCCAGTCCGGCGGCGACAATTATTTTCAGACCGATTTAATCACCGTTGCGCGCAAAAGGGTCGTGTGGCTGTTTGTTCTGCTTTTAACGAATACTGTCACCGGCGCAATTATTCGAGCTCAAGAAGATATTTTGCACCAAGTAGTGGCCCTAGCAGCCTTTATTCCCCTGCTCACTGGCACTGGAGGCAATGTCGGAGCTCAGTCCTCAACTGTTGTAATTCGCGGTTTGAACACTGATGAAATTACAGCAATGGGCCCGTTTCAAGTAATTGTTCGCGAGGGGATGGCGGGAGCGCTGCTAGGAGCTATATTGGGGACTGTAGCGACGGTCTGGGCTTACACTCTGCAAGGAAGTTTAGCAGTGGCAGTCGCGGTGGGAGTGAGTTTGTTTGCGATCGCAATTTTAGCTTCTATTGCCGGTTCAGCTCTGCCGTTTCTATTTCGTTCTTTGGGTTTAGACCCCGCTTTAATGTCTGCTCCTTTTATTACCACCGCAGTTGATGTCCTCGGGGTCTTGATTTATTTCACTTTAGCTCGACTAATTTTGCAGATTTAATATATTTAATTAGAGGGCTGTGAATAAAAAACTTAATCTGTTTTTGACCACTGCTAAACTCGGGGTCTACGTGCGATTCCATACCGGATAGCTGCGCTCGCGCTTACTTTATTTTTATCCGCATATTTGCACCAGTTGAAAAAAAGAATGCAACTATATGCCCGTGCTCCCAACTCCGAGCTTCATCAGTCATTCCAAATCTAAAATCTAAAATCTAAAATCTAAAATGGTATTAGCCTATGTCATCATCCAATTCACCAACCAAAATCCAAAATCAGAAGTCCAGCAATTTGTTAGAAACTGCTGAATTGGTTTTTATTGCTGCCTCTGCTGTGGGATTAGCTGTTAGTTTGGTTTGGGGCCAGAGCGTTTATGCTCAAGTGCCTGTAGTGATTTCGTTGGTGTTGAATTTTGTGAACCGGCAGAAGCTGCACAGGCAAGTTAAAGCAAGTACGGCGGCCACTTTCGATCGCGTAAATCAACAAGCAGCTACTACCGATCGCGCGAGCGAGGAATTGCAAATTGCTGTAAAGGCTTTAGACGAAGCTCTTGCTCAAACATCTCGCGAAAATCTCAATGTTGCGCCTGGAGAAAACGTACACTCTCTAATTTCAGCAATTGAGAACCTGCGCCAGCGACTAATAATTTTAGAAAAAACTATTAAAATGATTCAAAGCGAGATCGAACTCACCAGCCGCCAATTCAAACAGCGGCCGGAGTTGCAACAAGTCGAAACTTTGACAACAATAATTCTGGACTTGCAGCAATTTATCAACGAACTGCCACAGTGGGGCAGTTTGCAGCAGCGGCAGCTAACAGAACTTCAGCAAAAAGTAGACAATGCTTTGGCTCAGCTATCTGAAGAAATTGCTGTGATTCCCAACCGCGTGCAGGAGGCGGTAGCTAGTCGCAGTGGGGAAATTAACCCACAGCTTGGTTCTGGTTTGAATGCCGAGCAAAAGAATGGTTATCGACCTAAAACCCAGAATGAGAAAATTCGCCAGAAATATCCCAGAGCTTATGTCAAGTGGAGTCAGGATGAAGACGAAAATTTGAAGAAAGAATATGCTAGCGGTCAACAAATTGACGAATTAGCTCAGAGATTTCAGCGACAGCCTAGTGCCATTCGTTCGCGATTACACAAGTTAGGATTAATGGAATAATGGTAATTGGTAATTAGTAATATCATTTCCGGTTACACTCATACATGATGTTGACTGTTGACTGTTGACTGTTGACGCCGTGAACAGTCAACAGTCAACAGTCAACAGTGAACTCGAATTTACTATTCCGATGCTAACGGATTTGATATAATTGGTAACCACAGAAAACAGTCAACAGTCAACAGTCAACAGACAAGTGACAAATAACAAAGCGATCGCCCTTTTTTTCAAAAGAGCGATCGCTTTGTTTCTGTATTCAGTACCTGCTGCCAACAGCAGACCACTAACATCACATCTCAAGGCTTTATAGCCTTGGTCTACCTCATTTTAGAAATCTTGGGGTAACAAAGAACTTAAACGCTCCAACAAAGGATCGGAATTCCGAGGAGGAGCAACCTCAGCGTCAGACACTACATTATCATCCGCCACAGACTCAGACTCAATCGGGCCAGGCTCTACTACTTTTGAAACTGGGGCAAAAGAAACTTGAGCAAACTTACTGTTAACACTCCCCTGCAACTGATCCAACTGCGCGCTGAGTTGACTAAGGTGATGTTCCAGTCCCTCCAAACGGCTTAATTCCTCTGCCGAAACATTGTGCTCAAACTCAGCAAATTTGACCACAAGTTCAGCAATACGCTGTTCCAACCGCTGAAAGCTCTGTGTAGAGCTAGTAGACTCAGATACAGACAAAAACTGCCACAAAGCTTGCTTGCAGAGATTGCTAAAAGTCTGATACTTCGTGAAAGCCAACTCTTTTTCAATAGCGGCCAGCAAAGTTTGATCCGCAGCATCTTCCGTAAACGCCACCGAGAAATTCGCCTTATTTTTTGCCCACAGTGCCATAGGGTTCAAGCCTTAATGCGTTACTTTATCGTGGCTAGCTGAGCCTCAGCATAAATAAACTGTCCCAAAGCATTAGCTTTCCGGGAAGGCTGAGCCAAGTGAGCCTTAAGATTGGCGTCTTTAAGCAAAGGTTGCAACACCTCCCAGAAAAACTCGCCGCCCCCGCCAGTCAGAACCACATCCGTCACACGTTCCGGTAGCCACTGCACCAAACGTTCGGACAGTTCGTTAGCGAAAGCCTCTCGCAAATCCTTAATAATCGGATCTAAATTAGTCGGCTTAGTCGCTCCTCTGGGACGGTAAAAACGCTGGCCCTCGGGTTTATTCACCGCTTCCAGTAAAGACAGAGATTGAGGGTCTGCTCCCGGAATCTTTGAGGCAACTTGTTCGTAGAACTTGTTCATTGCGAAGGAATCGCTCTTAGAAGCCGCCCGGGCGAACCGGAAACGATCGACCATTAACAAATCGGTAGTTTGGTGTCCGATATCAACAACAGCCACCGACAGTTCCGGCAATTCCGGCGTAAACTCCTTGTTATCTTGAGCCTCGCACCAAATCAGGCTGCCGAACCCTTCCGGCATCACCCAAACGTGACTGATATTAATATCCACACGCTCGCCCCGGTACACCACAACGTGGGGAGAGCGAAGTTGGCTGATAATCTCTTCCTTTTCCTTCTCAAACTGATCCTGCGAATAAAACGGCAAACCCAGCACAACAGCTATGTCGCCCTTCATCTGGAAATATCCAGCACAGGAAAAGACCTTAACCAAAGCATCTACTACTTTCGACTGGTCAGCGCCACCGAGATTAGCGCCAAAATCTGCAGCCAATTGACCGATCGCGTACCCCTTGCCCTGGTACTCCAGCCACATATCCAACAGAGGGTCTGTTGCTTTCGACTCAAAGCTGCCACCCCGCACCTTTTCCACGGGCATAGTAGCCACGTTGGCAGGGATGAAAACAACGCTACTCGGGTTGCGACTCACGCAAGCTTTAGTTGCCGTCCGACCCAAATCTGCACTAATAATCGATTTGTTAGAAGCGACTTTAGTCTGCTGGGTCAGCATAGCCGAATTAGGAACAAGCTGTCTAGTTGTCATTGAAATGTGTTACCTCACTGAGCCTCACCATTATCATGCCTTATCCCTTGACACTGCCACGCTTAAAGACAGTGGGTTTTGCGGCGATTCTTCTAACTCTACCTAGATCGGTATCGAAATCAGCACCAAACATTATATTCGGGACGATCGCCCTTACAGTAACTAACCTAACTTTTTCTGGAGCGATCGTCCTGGAAGCTCTGTTGCCTGAGAGTGCATTGTTAAGTTAAATTTAGTTAAGATTCTGAGTGTAAACTTTTGTCGCACTTCTCCGACACCGCGATCTTACCCGATCTGTCCCCAATTCAAGGCATCCGCATTTATGAAAATTTCTTGGCGAACTATACTACTTTGGACTTTACCCGCCTTAGTCATCGGCTTTTTCTTGTGGCAGGGGGCCTTTGCCCCATCCCCCGCTGAAATGAGCAAGAACACCGCCAGCACCCGCCTGAGCTACGGTCGATTCTTAGATTACTTAAACGCCGGTCGAGTGACCAGCGTTGACCTTTACGACGGAGGTCGGACGGCTATTGTCCTAGCAGTCGATCCGGAACTGGACAATCACGAGCAGCGGTGGCGGGTAGACTTGCCCTCAAATGCCCCGGAACTGGTTTCTAGACTCAGAGACTCCAAAATCAGCTTCGACACTCACCCACTACGCAACGACGGCGCTGTCTGGGGACTTTTAGGCAATCTAGTATTTCCCCTCTTGTTAGTAGGAGGGCTGTTTTTCCTCTTCCGCCGCGGTGGCAACGTGCCAGGGGGTCCGGGCCAAGCGATGAACTTTGGCAAATCCAAAGCTCGCTTTCAAATGGAAGCTAAAACAGGCGTACTGTTCGACGACGTAGCAGGCGTTGAGGAAGCCAAAGAAGAACTACAAGAAGTAGTAACATTCCTCAAAAAACCCGAACGCTTCACCGCAGTCGGGGCGAAGATTCCTAAAGGCGTGCTGCTAGTGGGCCCTCCCGGAACCGGTAAAACCTTGCTGGCAAAAGCGATCGCAGGCGAAGCCGGCGTGCCTTTCTTCAGCATCTCCGGTTCAGAATTTGTGGAAATGTTCGTCGGTGTCGGCGCTTCCCGCGTTCGGGACTTGTTCAAGAAAGCTAAAGAAAATGCTCCCTGCATCATCTTTATCGATGAAATCGATGCAGTCGGCCGCCAGCGCGGCGCCGGTATCGGCGGCGGTAACGATGAACGGGAACAAACCCTGAACCAGTTGCTGACGGAAATGGACGGTTTTGAGGGCAATACTGGCATTATCATCATTGCTGCCACCAACCGCCCCGACGTGCTCGACTCAGCGCTGCTGCGTCCGGGACGTTTTGACCGCCAAGTTAGTGTAGATACGCCGGATATTAAAGGCCGCTTGGAAATTTTGGAAGTTCACGCGCGCAACAAAAAGCTGTCTGCGGAGATTTCTTTGGACGCCATCGCCCGCCGCACTCCTGGTTTTACGGGCGCAGATTTGGCTAACTTGCTCAACGAAGCTGCTATTTTAACTGCCCGCCGTCGCAAAGAAGCGATTACGATGCTCGAAGTTGACGATGCAGTCGATCGCGTGGTAGCAGGTATGGAAGGCACTCCTTTGGTGGACAGCAAGAGCAAGCGCTTGATTGCTTACCACGAAATCGGTCACGCGATCGTCGGTACAATCATTCAAGCCCACGACCCTGTTCAGAAAGTTACCTTAGTTCCTCGCGGACAGGCCCGCGGCTTGACTTGGTTCATGCCCAGCGAAGACCAAGGTTTGATTTCTCGATCGCAAATTTTAGCCCGGATTAGCGGTGCTTTGGGTGGCCGCGCAGCCGAAGAAGTAGTTTTCGGCGATGCCGAAGTAACCACTGGTGCCGGCAACGACTTGCAGCAAGTCAGCGGTATGGCGCGGCAAATGGTGACTCGCTACGGGATGTCTACCTTGGGCCCGATCGCCCTGGAAGCCCAGCAAAGCGAAATTTTCCTCGGCCGCGACTACACAGCGCGATCGGAATATTCCGAAGAAATAGCATCTCGGATTGACGGACAAGTTCGATCGATTGTCGATCACTGCTACGACGACGCCCGCCGAATTATTCGCGAAAATCGCACGGTGATCGATCGCTTAGTCGATTTGTTGATCGAAAAAGAAACCATCGACGGCGAAGAGTTGCGCCTAATCGTCTCTGAATACACTTTTGTTCCTGAAAAAGAACAATACGTTCCTCAGCTTTAAGACTTGTTTAAAGATTACGGACACGGCAATGCCGTGTCTTTAAAAAGTAGGGACGTGGCACTATTGCCACGTCCCTACTTTTTTATTAAACTGTCAATAATATTAAACCGCCCCTAAACGCCAATTAACGCAGATGAATACTAAATTTGCCATACATACTAATAATTCGTCATTTTTTTTAATAGCAACTTTTATTTTTGTTTGTGTCAATACTTTGAGCGCCCGCGCCGAAAAATTAAGATGTTTTGTAGATATTTGCATCGACCCCAGCAGCGTTGAATTAAGCAAATCGGATATTCCCGGTGCTCCTTCTTATCCAGTCAGAACTATTTTAAGCTGTTGCACATTTAAACTGTGATACAAGCATTACCCTTATTTTTGATTTTGCGACCCCATTTAATTATTAAT